>NZ_JARESU010000190.1:0-12532 GCF_046027075.1 Paraburkholderia sp. RL18-085-BIA-A
CCCTTCCAAATCGACAGGCGACGCTCCAGCTCCATATGGAGCTGGGTCATCCCGCCGAGCAAGGGCGGCCCACCCACGCCCGCACCGAACTCCTCCAGCGCCTGTTGGATGCGCCCAAGAACGTGCGGATGCGTGGTCAGGCCGAGATAATTGTTCGAACCGAACATAACCATCTGTCTCGTCGTGCCGTCGATCCCCCTCACCCGCACGCGATTCGATACCGCTGAAACGATCTCCCTGCCGTAATGCGCAAGCCCCTTGGCGCGTGATTCACGATAGTACTCCGAGAACGGTTTGACTCGCCCCAGCAGCGTGGTGGCCTCAGTCCTGAAGAATTCAGACAATGAAAAATTCTCGCCGTTATCTGTAGACGCCGCAGACTCCAGATCTGCATCGAACGAACCAGATGACATAATGTGTTCCTTTGGAATGACCGGCTTTTCAGTCCACTATATATAAGCGCGCCGAAGTTCATTGCATCGTCCTGGGTTGCTGTCAGGCAATGCCCTGAACCGCGCCGGGAAATCCGGAAGCTATCGGGCAAAGCGGCGATCGCGAGCTTTTCAGGAAGATACCGTCATCGCCTGGGTAGTTGTTACAAGCAGCGCCTCCGACCGAAGGCCATCTGCCCTGCCCGTGAAGCGGACGTGTGTAAGAGTGACTGCCGACACATACTGGACTGCCTTCCCGGATGAGCTGGCAAAGACGACGTGGGACCCCTCTTCGCACCGCCGCTACTGTCCGACGTCGCGCCCGAACACCACCCGCGCAAAGAACCCCGCCAATACCGATTCCGCCACGTCCGCCATGGCGTTGTGCGGATCGACCGTGTAGAAGAACTGCACGCCGTCGCATAACCCCATCAAGCCCATTGCCAAAACCTCGACCGGCAGCGGCAACGGCGCGCCTGCGCGCGCCGAAAACTCGCGGATATATGTGCTCAGATGCTCGAGTTTCTTGTGCATGAAGGCATTAAAGCGTACCCGGAAACGGCCATCGCGCACCGCCAGCAACTTCGCCTCTACCCACAGCAGAAAGCATTTATTCTCACGATGCAAGATGCTGTAATACCGCAGCAGCCGTGCCTCCATATCTTCGCGCGTCGCCGCGTTCTCGAAAATATCGCGCAGCCCCGCCTGCATCGTTTCGTGATCGCGCCTGAGCAATTCGAGGAACAGCTCAGGCTTGCTGGAAAAGTTCGAGTAGAACGCGCCGCGCGTATAGCCCGCCGCCTCAGCGATTTCTTCGACACTCGCCCCTACGAAACCCTTCTTCATAAAAATGACCTCCGCAGCATCGAGCAGACGCTGACGCGTCTGGTCCTTGCCCTGTTCGCGTGTGAGTCGTTGGAGTTTCATGCAGTGAAATCAGTGCGTCGCACCGACTTTCCTAAGTGCTTCCATTGCCGCCATATTGCCTTGCGCTTCAACGGTCGCAAGCGCAGTATTTCCCCGCGCGTCCGCATGATCCGGATCCGCGCCATGTACGATGAGGTCATCGAACAGGCTAAAGCGTCCAAAAAGCGCGGCGAAAGCAAGAGCGGTTTCGCCTGCGTTATTGGTTGCGTTAATGTCGCAGTGCGTTTGCAAGAGCGTCCTTGCTATGTCGAGCTGACCTTTGTAAATGACGCCCATCAAAGCCGTATTGCCATTATGGTCGGCCGCGCACGCATTCGCGCCGGCGGCGATCAGCTTGTCGAGCGCATCGGGATGATTGTCATAGGCGGCAAGAATCAGCGCTGTGTAGCCGCTCGAATTAACGCTTTCTATTGGGTACCCCGCCTTGAGCAACGCATCGAGAATGTCCCATCTCCCTTCTCGTGCAGCGTTGAACCATTCCTTGTTGTATTGATGCGCGTAGACGTGCTGGTTCGCTTCCAGATGCGGGACAGTCATGACTTCCGATGCGCATCCTGCCAACAACACAGCACATGCAGCCACAGTAGCGATAGAACGCCATGCACAGCCAAAGTTTCTACGCTGCTTCATACAAGGTGTTTCCGTGAGGCGAGGCACGCCGGTTTAGCGACGTTCCTCTTGTTAACGGGTGGCGACAAAACGCGAATCAAGCTTGCCTGAAATCACTCGTCGGACAGCTTTGCCGACATTGTCTTCACCTTCGAGCCGTCCGCATTCAGCGCACGAATCAGACGCGCACCCAGGTCGGGATCCGCCTTGTTGAAGTAAGACAGCATCGTGTACTTGTTGTCTTCGTTCGTGACATGGCTCAAGTCTCCGGAAAGCGCGGTGACGAGATCGCCCTTGCCTTGCTCAGTAAGACTTTCGAAATACTGGCCCGCTTGCCGGAAGTTCTGCTTCTTGTGAATCGCGATCTGCTGTGTCGTTCCGGACAATGGCGTCT
The DNA here is from genome assembly GCF_046027075.1 of Paraburkholderia sp. RL18-085-BIA-A. Lineage (NCBI taxonomy): Bacteria > Pseudomonadati > Pseudomonadota > Betaproteobacteria > Burkholderiales > Burkholderiaceae > Paraburkholderia > Paraburkholderia sp. RL18-085-BIA-A. Next base: position 2,362 of record NZ_JARESU010000190.1, read on the forward strand.
GCACGTACTTGTATTTCGGGTTCTGGCTTAGTTCGCTAATCCCCGACGGCTCATAGTTGACGTCGCCGGTACGACCGCTCGCGTTCATTCTTCCGTCTTGATTGTTGCTGTGGACTTCAACCACCGGCCGGTTGATCGGAAGCGAATTGTAGTTCGCACCCAACCGGTACATTTGCGTATCGGCGTACGCAAACAGACGGCCCTGGAGCATCCGGTCTTCCGACGGTTCAATGCCAGGAACCAGTCGGGACGGCGCAAACGCGGACTCTTCGGTGGACTCGAAGTAGTTGTCGGGCACGCGGTTCAGCGTCATTGTGCCGACCTTGCGCTCAGGTACGCCGAGCCATTCCTTGGTGTCGTCAAGCGCATCGTAAGAGAACTTGTTCAGATCGGAAGGCTTAAGAACCTGGATATACAGATCCCACTTCGGGAAATCGCCCTTTCGGATCGCGCCGTAGAGATCGTTGGTCATCAGGTTCCAGTCCGCGCCAATAGATGCGGCGATTTCACCGGGACGCAGGTCCTTCTTGCCTTGATCGCTGACCCAATGGAACTTAACGTAGTGCACCTCGCCCTTCGCATTCACGAACTTGAAGGCATGTACTCCAAATCCGTCCATGTGCCTGTAAGAATCCGGCATGCCCTCGTCGCTATAAAGATGCGTGAGCATATTCGTCGCTTCGGGCGTATGCGCAAAGAAATCAAAGGCCAGATTGGCGTCCTGGACGCCCGTGACCGCGCCGGGTTTGTTAGCGTGGACGAAGTCGGGGAACTTGATCGCGTCGCGAATGAAGAAGATCGGCCAGTTAATGCCAACCATGTCCCAATTGCCTTGCCCAGTGTAGAACTTAATGGCGAAACCGCGCGGATCGCGTGCTTGTTCAGGAGATCCGCGGTAGCCCATCACCGTTGAAAACCGCACGAATACCGGCGTCTTGCTGCCTGGCGAGAAAACCTGTGCCGTTGTCAGGCCGGATAGATCGGCGCTTGGAACGAATTCGCCGAAGGCGCCTGTGCCTCGCGCATGAACGACACGTTCGGGAATACGCTCGCGATCGAAACGCTGCAGCTTTTCGACCAGATGCGAATCCTGCAACAGCACGGGACCTTCAGGACCCGCTGTTTCAGAATTCTGATTGTCTCCAACGGGAGATCCATTGTCGCGGGTCAAGTTGGCTGCAAAGACAGGCGGCAACATCGTGACGCTCAAGACAACGGATAGAAGCGTTCTTTTAAAGGCTCTAGATGCATGTTGCATATCGGCTCCTGGGATCGGTTACCGCGTAAGACTTCGTTAATCGGGGCGCTGCATACTATGTCGATGCCTTTGACCGGTCCAATCGCCATTCCTAATGAACGCGATAGTCATGCCTTAGGAATGCGCCTGTTTGACAGATCTTGCAGATATCAGTACGACGAACTGAACCGCCCCGGATTCCGGAGACTGTTTTGCTTGAGTCATGCTACGGCGGCAGACCCAGCGAGTTTGGAAAAATAAGCGGCTTTCCCACCTCGGCAGGTAGAACGTTGCCGATCGGCTCAGGCAGTCGACGATGATTGAACCAGTCGACCCAATCGAGTTTGTCCATCTCAACGGCCCGCAGATTGCGCCACGGCCCAAGCCGATGCATTACTTCTGTCTTGTACAGGCCGTTTGATCGTTTCAGCCAGCGCATTGTCGTAGGGCAGTTGAGCGTCGGCAGCGATTACGCGCACGCTACAGCGCGCTTGCGTGCTGGCGAACGGGCTCGGCCACACTGAAGGCGCAATGCTCGCGCGCCGGACGCTGATGTTCCCATTCTTGTCATTTCCCCTGTCGGAGCACTGACCTGCAGATTACCGTTTTGTTATCCACGCCCGTCTGACGGCACGCCACGTAGGGCCACGCGACGTCCCCGCACATTCGGACTGTGGTGCAAATTACGGGTGCGAGCAAAAAACCGCGCATTCACCATTACATCATCGTGCTGAAAGGACTGCCTTCCAAACAGCAGGCGCAGTGAATGAAATGAACGGCTCCCGCCCATCGGTGTGGCAAACAGCGGCTAGAGCTCTTGCAATCCGACGGCATCGCGATTTGAAAACTGGAAGATCATAAGGGTCTTCTCAGGCAACTACGAGGGTCCACCATGCAACATAGGGCTGTGGGTGTAGATATTGCGAAGAGCGTGATGCAGGTTCATTGGGTTGACGCGGGCAGCGGCGAGATCGTGAACAAACCCGTCAAGAGAGCGTTATTTCTCGAGTACTTTGCCAATCGCCCCCTGTCTGGTCGGCATGGAGTCCTGTGGTGGCTCCCAGCATTGGGCGACGCGTTTGATCGAAATGGGGCATCAGGTCAAACTGATGGTCGTCCCTGTCGGACGCGGTTCGCGCGTTTGCCTCGGTTAGTCGCAACCGGATGTTGCGTCAACATTGTCTAAACGAAATTCACATCAAAACAGCCTTACTCGTCGCTGGTGGACTACTCTGCACGTGCGCTTGGCACGCCAACGCGCAAGACACCACTGCAAATCCGACCACTGCAGCGCAGGGATAGCGCGGCGAATTCGGAAGGTCCGGACGCTTCTGCAATCTCAGTGTCAGGCGGCCCGGCTATCCTCCATGGAAGAACCCGGGACGAAGTCTATCAAGTCCTCGTCCGCTCAGAGGCGCGGCTACAGGAGCTCTATAAAGGCAATTGAGTTTCCCTTGAGCACGTGATCTGCGGCGGCGCAGACAAGGAGAAGGCTGCGTCGTTAAAGGGCGGCCCTCAGATCGCGCCGCAAAATCGCGTCAGATGACGCTCGCCTATGGGGATCCATCCATGTCCCTGTTCTTCCTCGGCCATGGCGAAGGCAGACCCTTTCTGCTTCGTACCAACCCTTCCAACTTCAGAAGCTAAGCCGGCGCGACATACCACCCCAGTTGCGGTCAATTGCCGCGTGTCGATGAGCGCCTCGCATCACGTTGAACCAGCCAGGCGCAGTAGCGCTTGCCCCGTGTGAGGGCGGTGTGCGGCAGGTCTGCGCACCTGTCGACTCGCCAATACATCCGCCAGGTTCATCAGTAGATCCCGGCAACTCGAGCGTCATCGCCGACGCGTCGCTATCATCTGGTTTTCTTCACTACGGCATGATGGAAACAGCGTCGCTGCACGATTTCCCACAGTAGGGAACCTTACGCTGACCAACGTCATTCAGACCGTTCACTTGCAGACCTTGACACGCACCTTCCTGCGAAAAGTGTTGCGCGGGATGGCTTTGATTTTTGTTTCATTCGTTATTGCAGAATGTAATGACTGAGCTGCGATGAGGCGTCGCCTGTTGTCTTCGTCGCTGCGATTTTCTTTTGGTATGCGCGCCGCTTCAGTTGGTGTCAATTTAAGAGTCGAAATAGACGAATGTTAGAAGCATCATCGAATCTAGGCAGGCCTAATCGGACGCCCTCGCCATCAGCTGTGATTAAGCGTTTTGTAGGGTGTGGTTGTGCAGTAGTTGCAGCTTTGCTTGCGGCCGCTTGCACAATCGGGCCCGATTACCGGAAACCACCCGTCGAGATCCCAGCGCAGTTCAAGGAGGGAGTCGACTGGCAGCGGGCACATGCAAATCCGCAAGCGTCGCTCTCTAGCAACTGGTGGGTCGACTATCACGACGACACGCTGACCCGATTGCTTCAGCAGGCACTCAAGTCCAATCAATCGATTGCTCAGGCCGAGGCGGCATACCGGCTCGCGCAAGCCACCGTCGCAGCCAACACTGCAAATCTGTATCCGTCGCTCAGCGCCGGCATCTCGGGCACGCGCATGGGTGTCGGCCCGGGGGTAGCCACCACTTCGTCAACCTTTGCGATGCCGGGCGTGTACAACGTCGTCAGTGCAAACGTTTCGGCAAGCTGGGAACCGGATCTTTGGGGGCAGATCCGGCGCGAAATCGAATCGAGCAAGGAGAGCGCACAGGCGACAGATGCGCAACTCGCCGGGGAGCGACTGTCAATTGCTGCGAGTGTTGCAACGGACTATTTCGCATTGCGTCAGGCTGACGTTGATATCGGCTTGCTTGAGCAGCAACAGCAGATCGACACGCGCATCCTGGATATGACTCGTGCCAGCCTCGAGCAGAAAGAGTCAGCAAGCAGCGACGTCCTGATGGCACAGGACACGCTCGAACAAGTGATCGCCTACCTTCAGGAAACGCAGGCGACGCGTGAACAGTATGAACATGCGATTGCAGTGTTGACCGGTGTGCCGCCCGGCAATTTTTCGATTGCACCGGAACCGCGATATTCGTTCGTCCCGCCCACGGTTCCGCTAGCGTTGCCTTCGCAATTGCTCGAGCGTCGATACGACGTCGTCAGTGCCGAGCGGATGGCCGCAGCCGCGAACGCAAAGATCGGCGTCGCCGAGGCGGCTTTTTTCCCGACCCTGATGCTGTCCGCGCAAGCCGGATTCCAGTACAGCACGCTCGCAAGTCTGTTCTCGTTGCCTAATCGTCTCTGGACGCTTGGTCCGAGTCTCACTCAGCCGATCTTCGATGGCGGTGCGCGGAACGCTGCACTGCACGAGGCGCGCGCGACCTACGATGAATACGTGGCGACCTATCGCCAAACGGTGCTAACAGCGTTTGAGAGCGTAGAGGACAGTCTGTCCTTAAGCAACCATCTGATGCAACAGCAACGAGCTTACGCGGATGTGTACCAGCGCAACCAACAGCTATTTGACAGGGAGCAAGCACAGTTCCGATTCGGAATGGCGAGCGAACAGAATGTGCTGAGCCAGCAACTCACTTTGTTGCTGGCGCAACAAAACCTTGCGGACACACAGGCGTTGCTGACACTCAGCAGCGTCACACTCATCAGAAATCTGGGCGGCGGCTGGCAATGGGACGACACCAGAGAGGTATCCGTCGACCCCGTCGCGTCTTCGGGACCGCAGCCCACGGCAGCGCACGCGAAACCACGTGTTGTGCAGTGAAGCCCACAGGCGTCCACCGGTTTCTTGTCTCTCTTTCTCAATACGACGTTTTCCGAAATTATTCGATGTCCGACGTACCCCAACTGCGCGCGCAGGCGCGTACCTGTGATTGCCTGTCGTCGGCTGCCTCTTACCGACTGATGGCCTTTCCTGCTACCACAATCATGCAATCCCGCTGTCTTATGAGGTTACTGCCTCTTCGCGCGTCTTTGTTGTCCCTTGGCTTTGTTGCCCTTGTCGGCTGTAGCAAGGGCAGTCCACCGCCCGCAACGCCTGCGCCACAAGTGGGTGTCGTCACGGCGCACCCGCAGGACGTTCCGCTCAAGCGAGGCCTGGCCGGACGCTTGTCGGCCTATTACAACGCCAACGTGACAGCCCGGGTCTCCGGCGTATTGCTCAAGCGGCTCTATGCGGAGGGCAGCGAGGTGAAAGCCGGACAGGTGCTGTTCGAGATCGATCCTACCTATTACCGCACCATGCTCGACAATAGTCTCGCCACGCTGGCCGAGGATCAGGCGACCGAGGTCAACGATCGCCTCATGGCCGAGCGATACCACAAGCTGCTGCCTGTGGGAACTGTTTCTCAGCAGATGGTCGACAATGCCGATGCGGCGGAACGCAGTGCGGCCGCCAAGGTGAAGGCCGACGAGGCCGCGGTCGAAGCCGCGCGCGTCAACCTCGACTATACGCAGGTGACATCGCCCATCACCGGTATGGCAGGGGAGCAGCAGGTGACCGCCGGCGCAGTGGTCGGCAGCGGCACTTCCGACGCAGGTGCGGGTGGCACGTTGCTGACGACCGTCCAGCAGGTCGACCCGCTTTACGTGAACTTCACGATCAGTTCCGCTGATCTCGTCACGCTGCGGCAGGCGCAGAGCGAAGGCGACGTCGCACTCGCGGCGCCGCACGACGTCAAGGTCCAGATCGTCTTGCCGAACGGCACGACGTACGGTCAGACGGGCACGCTCGACTTTTCGGATGTATCCGTCAATTCCGTCACGGGGGCGGTCAACCTGCGCGCGCGCGTGCCCAACCCACTGCATGAACTGTTGCCGGGCATGTATGTCTCGTTGAATGTCGACCTCGGCGAGCAAAAGAGCGTGTTCCTGATTCCGCAGCAAGCCATCGAGCGCGATACCGTCGGCGCGTATGCGATGGTCGTGGGCAAGGATGGAAAGGTCGCGCGCAAGGACGTCCATGCAATGGACAGCTACGGCAACGACTGGATCGTCACGGGCGGACTGGCTGACGGCGATCAAGTCATCGTCTCCGGGCTGCAAACGGTGCACGAAGGGGCGCTGGCCAAAGCCAGCCCTTGGGTCGAGCCGGGGCATGGCGCAAAAGCGGACCAGGTCGGCTCGGCATCCGCGTCGAGCGGGCGACCAGCCGGCAACCCGTCTTAAGGAATCGGACACATGCCACGTTTCTTCATCGACCGCCCCGTCTTTGCGTGGGTGATCCCGATTCTCATCTGCATGTTCGGCGTAATCTCGCTGATGCGCATGGGGGTCGACTCATATCCGGACATCGCGCCGCCTCAAGTCACCGTGACGGCGACGTATCCGGGTGCCAGTGCCGCCACGATGGAATCGACGGTCACGCAGGTGATCGAACAGCAGCTGACCGGCATCGACAACCTGCTGTACTTCAGCTCGACGTCGAATTCGAACGGCACGGTCACAATCACCCTGACCTTTGGGACCGGGACAAACCCCGACATTGCCGAAGTGCAGGTGCAGAACAAGGTGGCGCTCGCGCAGCCGCTGTTGCCGACGGAGGTGACCCAGGAGGGCGTCGTGGTGGCGAAAGCCAGTCCCGACATCCTGTTGTTCATTGGCCTGCGATCGGACAACCCCTCGATTGACGCAGCGCGCCTGAGCGACATCGTCGCCTCACAGATACAGCCGGTCATCGGCCGGATCAACGGCGTGGGCAACACGTTCATGCTGGGCTCGGAATACGCGGTGCGAATCTGGCTCGATCCCGACAAGTTGCAAGGCTATGGGCTGTCGACGACGCAGGTGATCAACGCCATTCAGTCGCAAAACGCGCAGTTCGCGACCGGTTCGCTCGGCGCAGACCCGGCTGTCAAAGGACAGGTCTTCACCGCGACCGTGTCGGGTGATACGTTGTTCTCATCGGTTCGGCAGTTTCGCGACCTCATTCTGCGGACGAACAACAACGGCAGCGTGGTTCACTTGAGCGACGTGGCGCGAATCAGCTTCGGTGCGCAAACCTACGGTACGTCTGCCGCCTATAATGGTCAACCGGCAAGCGGCCTGGGTGTGTTCCTGCTGCCCGGCGCGAATGCGCTCGCTGTCGCCAAATCGGTCAAAGCCCAGATGGCCACACTGGCCCGTGATCTTCCGGCCGGCGTCAGCTGGTTTGTACCGTACGACACGACACCGTTCATTACGGCCTCGATCACGGACGTGGTGCATACGCTCATCGAGGCTATCATCGTCGTGTTCGTCGTCATGCTGGTCTTTTTGCAGAACGTGCGGGCGACTCTCATTCCGACGCTTGTGATTCCGGTTGCATTGCTCGGAACATTCATCGGCCTGTCGCTGCTGGGCTTCTCGCTCAATCAGCTGAACCTCTTCGGGATGGTGCTTGCTATCGGCATCGTCGTGGACGACGCGATCGTCGTGATCGAGAACGTCGAGCGCATCATGCGCGAGGAGCGTCTGAGCCCGCGGGAAGCCACACGAAAGGCCATGGGCCAGATTGCCGGAGCGATCGTCGCGATCACGGTGGTGCTGTGCGCGGTGTTCATCCCCTCCGCAATGCAGCCGGGCGCGACCGGAATCATCTATTCGCAATTCGCGCTGACGATCGCTATCTCGATGGCCTTCTCCGCGTTCCTTGCGTTGTCGTTCACGCCGTCGCTTTGCGCGTCCATCCTCAAAGCCACCCATCATGGAGACACGAACGTCGTTTTCGGATGGTTCAACCGCGCATTCGATCGACTGGGCAACACGTACGTCGGCCATGTCGCCCGCGTCATCCGGCGAGCGCCGCGCTGGATGGTCCTGTTCGTAATGCTTGCGGCACTGGCCGGGGTAATTTTCGCCCATCTGCCCACCGCGCTCGTTCCCGACGAGGATCAAGGCTTCATGCTGGCGATCGTGAACCTGCCATCGGGTGCAACCCTGCCGCGTACGAACCAGATCATGAAGGAGATCGACGACAAGCTCCAGACAAGCCCGATCAGCAAGGATATCGAAGGCGTGTTTGCGGTCGAAGGCTTCAGCTTTGTGGGCGACAGCGAAAATGTCGGCATGGCCTTCATCAAGCTCAAGGACTGGAGCCAACGCTCGCAAAGTGCAATGCAGCTAATCCCGCAGGCCAATCAGATTCTGCACGGCATTCGCGACGCGCAGATCTTTGTCACCAACCTGCCTACGATACGCGGACTGAGCCAGTTCGGCGGCGTGGACATGTACCTGCAAGCGCGCGACGGACAATCGAGGGATCAGCTCGCGCAGGCGGAGAACACGTTGCTTGCTGAGGCGGCGCACAACCCTGCGCTCTTCGGCGTGCGGGCCAACTCACTGCCGGAAGCGCCGCAGCTTCAGGTGTCCGTGGACCGTGTCCAGGCGCAATCGATGGGCTTGTCGCTCACCGATGTCTACAACACCATCCAAACGGATCTCGCGCCGGTCTACGTGAACCAGTTCACCTATGCCGGGCGTGTGAAGCGTGTCTTCGTGCAGGCTGATGCGCCATTCCGAATGGGGCTCAACGCCTTTGAGCACATGTACACCCCGAGCGGCGTGGCAAGCAGCGCCGCCGGCATGGGCGGCACCGCCACGTCACCCAGCGGTGCGGTCAGCCCGGTCGATCCGTCTGTGAGCGATAACTCGATCAGCCCGTACAACATGGTGCCGCTATCGAGCGTCGTGAAGGCGAACTGGGGCATCGGCCCGCAGGCGCTGCCGCGTTTCAATGGCTATTCGGCAGTCGAGATCGTGGGCATGCCGGCGCCCGGATACTCGACGGGTCAGGCGATGCAGATCCTGCAGAAAATCGTCGACAAGTCGCTGCCGGCCGGTTTCGCGGCTGACTGGACCGGGCAGTCCTATCAGGAACTCCTGGCCGGGAACTCTGCGATGGTGCTGATGGCGCTGTCGGTCGTCGTCGTCTTCCTCTGCCTGGCCGCGCTATACGAGAGCTGGTCCATACCTGTTGCGGTACTGTTGGCCGTTCCGCTCGGCTTGCTTGGCATGGCGGCGTTCTGCCGTGTCTTCAACGTGCCCAACGACATCTACTTCAAGATCGGCATGGTCACGGTGATCGGGCTGGCGGCGAAGAACGCGATTCTCATCGTGGAGTTTGCCGTCGCCGGGCAGACGCAGGGCCTGACGCTCTACGACGCCGTACTCGAAGCGGCGAAAATGCGTTTCCGCCCGATCCTGATGACTTCGTTGGCGTTTATGGTCGGCGTCGTCCCGCTCGTCACGTCGAGCGGCGCCGGTGCCGCTGCGCGTCACGAGATCGGCACCGGCGTGATAGGCGGCATGTTGTTCGCCACGTTCTTCGGACTGCTCCTTATTCCGGTGTTCTACGTCACGGTTCGAAGAGTGTTGGGCGACAAGCTCGATGAGGTCACACGGAAGTTGCATCGCCCGGACCATCCAGTAGAGTCCGAAACGACGAATGCCTGACCGCCGTGGGCAATGCAACCGGTAAGGCCGCGGGCGGAGCAGTACCGATCGGTGCTGATCGGCCGGCGACCTTAAAAAGCGTTGCTCGACGGGGCGCAGCGCGACATACTCCGTTTCCAGTGAGTGTAAAGGGCACAGTGCCGATGCCGGCCTCGGCACCCAATTCCGCGCGCGAAGTATATCGGTTCCGAAAGCGGCTGTTCGACCTTTTGGCTCATTGGTTAGGGCCGAAAGTGCGCATTCACTGTGGTTGGATGCGGACTTTCGCGGTTCCCGATTGTCGAGCTTGGCTCTGTCGCGCTAAGGTGATCAGGTAAACTTGGGGGACCGAAATTGAGACGACCACAATGGCCATGATGGGCAAGACGCCGCGCAAGACATTACCGCCAGGGATCGCGAAGGTGCTGAAGCGGACTGGGGTGCAAATTACGGGAGCGAGCAAAAAACGGGTTATTTCAAAAGTGGAGTGGCTAATGCGGCTTACGAGGCATGTGGGTTGAAAGCTGAGAAGTCGAGCTTGCCGGCGATGAGGAACAGTACGGTTCGCATGGTT
>NZ_JARESU010000191.1:0-12372 GCF_046027075.1 Paraburkholderia sp. RL18-085-BIA-A
GAAGAGCGCCAAAGTATCCGATGCGGCGCTGGTGAAGTCGTTGCCCGGATTCAGGAACGGCTACGCCGAGGCGTCGTCGTGAGTACCGAATGGCGAAGGTTGATCCGCACGAGTCGCAAGTCCACCTGCTGGTCCGCCAGATGCGATCCTGCGCTGTGCCGCAGCTAACGGACGTTGAGACGGCATGCTTTTCGGGATCCGGCGATCGAACCGGTGTCGTGAACGAAGGCGCGCAAGGTAGATGAGTCCAGGGCTTTGCGTCGAATGTTTCGGCATGAACTCTGCCAACAGCTGTCTGTGTTGCAGTGCGCAAATATGCGAACCGTAACGATGCGATATTAGCCGCTCAAGATCAATCTGGATATTGAGAGTTTTTCCAGCAGAAAAATAAGTCGCCAGTGCTGAATATCAGCTTGCGCCGCTGCCAACCTGTTTGTTGGAATTGGAATGCAGGAAAAACCGGCAGCGTCTCAATGTTCGCGAAGTCAGCTGTTGCCTGTTGGGCAGCCGCTCAAGCTGGTTAATCGCCATTCAGCCGAACGTAAGATGCGCGAATGGGGAAATTTCGGTTTTGAGAGGAATCACGCAGAATTTCCGACGCAGGTAATGGAGCCGAACTCCTTCATTTTTATTTCGATTTTTCGGTTCCATTATTTGGGTTCCAGCGATATTTTCCGAGTCTACTGCTAATTTTCTTGGGTCGATTGCGCAGGGACAAGTATCTGCTGCCCCGACACTGGGGAATGCCTGCACTTGAGCCACCGCTCACCAGCGTCGTAAAATCGTGGCACATCGGTTTTCGGGGTCCAGCAATGCGTCTGGTTTCTCTTTGCGATTACCGTCACGAAAGCTTGCGGCGCTTCGCGCCCTTGCCGCCAGCCTCGCGCGATGAGGGCTGCGGCGGCCGCGCATTTGTCACGCGATCCGCGCCGTGACCCCGCTCATTTCCGTCAAAAGGCTCAACAAGAGCTTTCCCGGCGTAAGGGCGCTGCATGAAGTCCAGTTCGAGCTCATGGCCGGGGAAGTCCACGCGCTGATGGGCGAGAACGGCGCCGGCAAGTCGACGCTGATGAAAATCCTCGCCGGGGTCTACACCCGGGACTCGGGGGAAATCCTCTACGAAGGCAAACCGGTCGCGTTCGAGAGCCCGCGCGACGCGCAGGCCGTGGGCGTCGGTATCATTCATCAGGAACTCCACCTGATGAACCATCTCACTGTCGCGCAGAATATCTTCATCGGCCGCGAGCCGCGCGGGCGTCTCGGCCTGTTCCTCGACGAAGACAAGCTCAATGCGCAGGCGCGCGACATTCTCGCCAGCATGCATGTGGTTCTCGACCCACGCGCCGTCGTGGGCGCGCTTACCGTCGCGCGGCAGCAGATGGTCGAGATCGCCAAGGCGTTGTCGTTCGATTCGCGCGTGCTGATCATGGACGAGCCCACCTCGGCGCTCAACGACGCCGAGATCGCCGAGCTGTTTCGCATCATCCGCAAGCTGAAGAGCCAGGGCGTCGGCATCATCTACATCTCGCACAAGATGGATGAGCTCAAGCAGATTGCCGACCGCGTCACCGTGATGCGCGACGGCGAATATGTGGCCACCGTCGCCGCCCAGGACACCAGCGTCGAGGCGATCATCGGCATGATGGTCGGGCGAACCTTGACCGATGTCGCGCCTTCCCACAGCACCGGAGACAAGGGCGAAGTCGCGCTCGAGGTCCGGAATCTGAATGCCGGTCCGCTCGTCAGAGACGTGAGCTTCGCGCTGCACAAGGGCGAGATATTAGGCTTTGCGGGCTTGATGGGGGCAGGGCGTACCGAGGTCGCGCGAGCCGTGTTCGGCGCCGACCCGATCGAATCCGGCGAGATCGTCGTGAAAGGCGTGAAGGCGGCCATCCGAACGCCGAGCGACGCGGTGGCGCGCGGCATCGGCTATCTGTCGGAAGACCGCAAGCGCTATGGCCTCGCGACCGGCATGGACGTCGAATCGAACATCGTCATGTCCAACCTGCGCAAGTTTCTCGCGTTCAACTTCTTCTTGCGCCGCGCGCAAATCCGCCGCACCGCCAGCCATTTCATCAACCTGCTCGCCATTCGCACACCCTCCGCCTTGCAGCAGGTGCGGCTTCTGTCGGGCGGCAACCAGCAGAAGATCGTGATCGCGAAGTGGCTGGAGCGCGACTGCGACGTGCTCTTTTTCGACGAGCCGACGCGCGGTATCGACGTCGGCGCGAAGAACGAAATCTACAAGCTCTTGCGCTCACTCGCCGACGAAGGCAAGGCGGTCGTAATGATCTCGTCGGAATTGCCGGAAATCCTGCGCATGAGCGATCGCGTGATCGTGATGTGCGAGGGCCGCATTACCGGCGAGCTGTCAGCCAAAGAAGCGACCCAGGAGCGCATCATGCATCTGGCGACGCTGCGTGAAACCCTAAAAGCGGCGGCGTGAGCCGACAGATCGATATGACATTGCCCACGGATGGTTCGACGCTTGCGAGACAGGGACGCTCTGCCGCGCTGAGAGCGCGCGTCTTTTCGCCGACCGCGCTGCAAAAGCTGCTCGCCTTTGCGAGCCTGATTCTGCTGCTGATCTTTTTCAGCTTCGCTTCGCCGGCGTTCATGCAGATGGACAACATGCTCGGCATTTTGCAGGCGACGGCGGTCAACGGCGTTCTCGCGATTGCCTGCACGTTCGTGATCATCACCGGCGGCATCGACTTGTCGGTCGGCACGCTGATGACCTTCACGGCGGTGATCTGCGGCGTGTTTCTCACGTTCTGGCATTTGCCGATGTGGATCGGCGTGCTCGCCGCGATCGGCACGGGCGCAATCTGCGGGACCATTTCGGGTACGCTCACGGCGAAGATGAAGATACCGCCGTTCATCGCTACTTTGGGCATGATGATGTTGCTCAAAGGGCTCTCGCTCGTCGTGTCGGCCGACAAGCCGATCTATTTCACCGACACGGAAAACTTCTACCGGATCTCGCAGGATTCGCTGATCGGCTACCTCGTGCCGAGCCTGCCCATTCCGAATGCGGTCCTGATTCTGTTTTTCCTTGCGGTGGCGAGTTCGATCACGCTCAATCGCACGGCGCTTGGCCGCTATACCTTCGCGCTCGGCAGCAACGAAGAAGCCGTGCGCCTGTCCGGCGTCAATGTCGACCGCTGGAAGATCGCCATTTACGGGCTGAGCGGAGCCATTTGCGGCATTGCCGGGTTGCTGATCGCGTCGCGCCTGAATTCGGCCCAGCCGGCGCTCGGCCAGGGCTACGAACTCGAAGCGATCGCCGCGGTGGTGATCGGCGGCACGTCGCTCAGCGGCGGCTCGGGAACGATCCTCGGCACGATCATCGGCGCGTTCATCATGAGCGTGCTGACCAACGGCCTGCGCATCATGTCAGTCGCTCAGGAATGGCAGATCGTGGTGACGGGGCTCATCATCATTCTCGCGGTCTACGCCGACATTCTGCGGCGCAGGAGGGGCTGACGCCGCGCCGACATCATCAAAGCGGGGAGCGCCACAAGGTTTCCCAACGACGGAAGGTTGCTGGTCCACCTTAGGAGGAGAAATTCCATGTTGAATAAAAGAATAGTGGGTGTCGTGGTCGGCCTGGGCGCACTCGTTGGCGGGGCGAATCTCGCGTATGCGGATGACGTCTATATCCCGCTCATTTCAAAGGGCTTCCAGCATCAGTTCTGGCAGGCCGTCAAATCCGGCGCCGAGCAATCGGCGAAGGAACACAGCGTAAAGATCTCGTTCGAGGGGCCGGAAACTGAGGCGATGGTCGACAAGCAGATCGACATGCTGTCGGCCGCGCTCGCCAAGAAGCCACAGGCACTCGGCATCGCCGCGCTCGACAGCAAGGCGGCGATTCCGCTTCTGAAACGGGCGCAGGCCGCCAAGATGCCGGTCATCGCGTTCGACTCCGGTGTGGACAGCGACATTCCGCTGACCACCTGCTCGACCGACAACCTTGCCGCCGCCGCGCTCGCCGCCGACAAGATGGCCGAGGCGATCGGCAATTCCGGCGAAGTCGCCGTGATCGTTCACGACCAGACCAGCCGCACCGGCATTGATCGCCGCGACGGCTTCGTGAACCAGATGAAGGCGAAGCATCCGAACGTGAAGATCGTCTCTGTCCAGTATGGCGGCGGCGACCATCTGAAGTCGGCGGAAATCGCCAAGGCGATGATTCAGGCCAATCCCAACCTGAAGGGCATTTTCGGCGCCAACGAAGGCTCGGCGGAAGGCGCGGCGATCGGCGTCAGGGAATCGGGCAAGAAACTCGTGCTGATCGGCTTCGACTCCGGCAAGGAACAGAAAGCGGACATCACTTCCGGGTTGATGCTCGGCGCGATCACGCAGAATCCGGTCGGCATCGGCAAGTGCGTGGTCGACTCGGCGGTGACGGCGTTGAAGGGCGGCAAGCTGCCCAAGAAAATCGACACGGGCTTCTTCTGGTACGACAAGACCAACATGACCGATCCGAAGATCGCCGCGGTGCTCTACGATTGACCGTCGCTGTGCCCAGGTGACGAAGGAAGAGGAGCGCGCGGCGCTTCCTCTTCTTTTCGTTTGCGACTTGCGGCGGCACAGGCCGATACCCGCCCATACGGGCCAACACAGCCCGCCCTTCAGTTGCAACGCAACAAACCGGTCCGCCTTCGCTGCCAGGCGGAAGTCGATAGCTGCCGACCAGGAGCGTGTTCAGATGACCACGATCACCAGGCTTTCCGTCCGGGACATCCGCTTTCCGACCTCGCGTTCACTCGACGGCTCCGATGCGATGAATGCCGCGCCGGACTACTCCGCGACCTACGTGACGCTCGAAACGGATTCGCCCGACGCGCTCACGGGCCACGGCCTTACCTTCACGATCGGGCGAGGCAATGAGATCTGCGTGAGCGCGGCCCAGGCGCTGGCCCCGCTGGTGGTCGGCAAGACGCTCGAGGACATCGCCGCGAACATGGGTGCGTTCTGGCGCGCGCTGACATCCGACAGCCAGTTGCGCTGGATCGGCCCGGACAAGGGCGCGATTCATCTGGCGACGGCGGCCGTCGTCAATGCGGCGTGGGACCTGTGGGCGAAAGCGCAAGGCAAGCCGGTCTGGAAACTGCTCGTCGACATGAGCCCGGAAGAACTCGTGCGTTGTCTCGACTTCCGCTATGTGACCGATGTGATCACGCCGCATGAAGCGATCGCGCTACTCCACCGTCACGCGAAGACCCGCGGCGAACGCGAAAAGGAAATGCGCGCGCACGGCTATCCGGCCTACACGACATCGGCTGGCTGGCTCGGCTACGACGACGACAAGATTCGCCGGCTCGCACGTGAAGGCGTCGCGCAGGGCTGGACGCACTTCAAGCAGAAGGTGGGCGGCAATCTCGAAGAAGACGTGCGGCGCGCGCGCATCCTGCGCGAAGAAATCGGCGCGGATCGCAAGCTGATGATGGACGCGAACCAGGTGTGGGATGTCGATGAAGCGGTCACGAACATGCGGCGTCTCGCGGAGTTCGATCCGTGGTGGATCGAGGAACCCACGAGCCCGGACGACATCCTCGGGCATGCGGCCATCCGCGAGCGCCTGCGGCCGATCGGCGTGGCGACCGGCGAGCATTGCCACAATCGCGTGATGTTCAAGCAGTTGCTGCAGGCGCAGGCGATCGACTTCTGCCAGGTGGATAGCTGCCGCTTGGGCGGTCTGAACGAAGTGATCGTCGTGCTGCTGATGGCGGCGAAGTTCGGCGTGCCGGTGTGTCCGCATGCGGGCGGCGTCGGTTTGTGCGAGTACGTGCAGCACATTTCGCTGTTCGACTATATCTGCGTGTCTGCTTCGCTGGAAAACCGCGTGCTCGAATACGTGGATCATCTGCATGAGCATTTCATCGATCCGGTCGTGATCCGCAACGGCCGTTATATGCCGCCGGAGCGTCCGGGCTACAGCATCGAAATGCATGCGGCCTCGCTCGACCAGCATGACTTTCCCGATGGGCCGGTTTGGCGGGTGTGAGTGCGCATGCGCAGGGCCGTGGGTTCGCGGCCCACGGCGCGCCTTTCGCGTTCAGCAGCGCAGCGTCACGACGACGCGTGATCGAATGAACCTCGCCGGCCGCACGCGCTAACGTTTGCTTCCTTTTCGTGAGATGTGCCGCCCGCTCTTGCGGCCGCGAACGCCTGATGGAAAAACGTCTCGCACAAGGCGGCAACCCGCTGCCGCGCCGCCGGGTTCAACACTTCGTGATCCATGTTCGGGATCACCATCGCGTTCGCGTGCGCCAGCTTGTTAAGCCGGCGCCCGCCCGGGCCGAAGTGCATGCGCAACTCGTCCAGCCCGCGATCCAAGGGGCTGAATAACAGCCGGACACGCACGCCCCGCGCGTCGAGATCTTTCATTCGCTGCCGGGCGCGTGCGCCTCGATTCCCTGGCTTGCCGTTCGCGTCTCCGGCCAAAGCCGCGGCGTTGCTGACGAAAGCGTCCATCGCATAGCGCCACAGCGTGCGCAACACTGGCCGCAAGCCGACCTCGCCGCGCAGAACCTGCGCCCATTTGCGCACGCGCAGCATCGCCCGGAAGTGGGCACGCGTCGAGCCCGCGCCGATCTTGAGCGCGTCGCACATCCTGAAGTCCACCGGAAACTCGAAGCGCTGAAGGTTGACCAGCAGCATCGCAGACACGGAGGGATTTTTCGTGGCGACGTGAAGGCTCAGATACGCGCCCGAGCAAATGCCGAACACGGCGACGCGCGGATGCCCTCTCTCGACAGCCCAATCGACGGCCAGCGACGTATCGGCGGCGAGCTGCTCGTAACTGAGCAGGGACGGGTTGACGACCGTGTGGGCGCCTGGGCTGTCGCCGATGCCATGTGCGTCGACTCGCAGCGACGCGATGCCAGCGCGCGCCAGCGTGCGGGCGAGTTCGACGTTAAAGCGCCCGTCGCCGACATGGTGCGTCGTCGCCGTGTTGGCGATGACCACAAGCGGTGCATGCTTGCGGCGGTCCGCCGGTTCACACAGGATTCCGAACAAACGTCCGTTGGCAAGCTCCACCGGCGTTTCGGCAGCGCCGCTCGAACCACATGGCCGTCGCGACGGGAAAGAGAGGATCGCCGCGTCGGATGCGGCATGCGGCAACGGTGCGGATGATCGCGCAAACTCGCGGGCAAACCATTCCTCGACGCACCGGAGCGTTGCCTGAGGCAGGGTTGCCAGCCACGAGGGCTGCATTGCCTCCGCGTATTCAAGGAACGGCAGCGAATCGACCTGAGCGCCCAGCTTGCTATACACGTCCGCCAGTTCGTGACTCGCCCCCTGAGTGGCCGCGTGAACGATCAACAGCTTGTCCGCCGGTGGCGTGTTCGCCCGACGCAAGTCATTCTTCCCAATCTCGTCGATGGCGGCGCGGCTGAAGCGATGTCCGAGCACATCGAACGCATCGGCGGGCGCTACCTCGTTGCGCACGTCCTGAGCAACCGTGTCCAGCCAGGTGCGGTGCAGCGCGGTCATCTCACGCACGAACTGCCGTCCGGCGACAACCGGCGCGATCAGCCCCACGGTATCCACCGACGCCGCACGCGCAGCCTGCGCGGCCACCGTCGCGCCGAAGCGGAAGCCGGTCAGCGCGACACGCTCGACGCCTGTCGCACGCCTGAGGAAACTCACGGCCTCGACGGCTTCGTCCACCCATCGGTCCGGTTCGACGAGCCCGCTGATATCGGTCGAGTCGCCAGTGCCGGCATAGTCGAATCTCAGTACTGCGAAGCCCCGCGCCGCGAGGCGATCGGTCAGCGATCGCATGGCCTGATGCAGCCATAGCGCTTCATGTCCGAGCGGACCGCAGAGCACGATGCCTGACCGGGCATTTCTGCCGACGGCTGGAAGCGGTGCGTAAAGCCAGCCGAAATGCCCGCCGAAATTAATGGGGTGCATTTTGAAGCTGACTGTATTCGTCTCGCGCTCCTCGCTGCGGCGCATAATCGCCGCCTCGGAGAACTTTTCCGGCGCCTTTGTCATGTTGTTTTTTTGGACATAGAGTGTCGGCTCATTAGGCGGCACCCCCAGGGCGACTGTCCGTGCGCTTGCGCACATGGCGGCTAGATGGCATTTATCAGTCCCTGCCAGCCTCGAACTCGCCTGGGCGGCGGAGTGTGACGGCTTGCTGAGTAGGACCCGGCGTGTGGGCGAGAACCTTCGCCTGATGCGGTGTTTTCGAGGCTGGCTGGACTGGCTACGTGATCTACTCACGCCGTGACAGAACCGAACTACGTATTGGCGTGGGGCTTCGCGGCACCTGGAACCATTTGAGCGCAGGGCCAACTGCGGTCTCTGCGCATCGGTCGATAGACCGTCGTACCGCCCGCCGAGCCGCAGACGCACCTACCCCAGATCGCTATAAGCCTGGAGACTCCATTCCGCGTTGGTACGGTGTACCCGCATGCCAAGCAAGGTGTCGAGGCCAGGAATGGGACGAGGATCGTTCATGACGAGCTGCGGCATCGTCTCGCCCTTCCTGAAATGGCGTGTCGCATCCAGGCACACGGGTGCGAATTGCTGCACAGTCCAGATGCCGTCCTGCGGACACACCTGCCCCGTGCGCGCAATCGTCCCCAACTGCACGCGATCTTCCTTTGCGCTTTTGGCTGGCGCAAGGGGGAGTCCCGTCCCGGGGTCGAGATGCTTCTCGCGCGCCAGGCGTTCGACCAGCTGCTCGGACGGTTTCTGCGGCGGCTTCGCGGCGTCCTGTTCCTTCTGCCACTGGAATGTGCCGTCCCACTGCGGCAGCTCTGCTGGTGGCAGCGGCACAATCTGGTCGATGTCTGGCACCTTGGGATTGAGGCCTTCATTGCTGTCGATGAATTTGCCAATCTTCTTGTAGCGACGTGATCGTTCGGGGTCGCCGGGAAGACCGAGATAATTCAACCGATCAGTCGGAGGCGGTCCTTTGAAGCCCTCTTCAAGCGCCAAAGCCGATTGCGTGTCACCCGCACCTACGCCCATCTGAAACGCGTTAACGGCGTCAGAAAAGAGTTGATCGGTCGCAAGACCGATGCCTAAATAGTTAGCTGCCTTCCCGAATCCCTGCTGAGCTGCACACTGGCTCATTTGGCGCGAGATTTCTGGTGCTCTGTCGCGAGGAGAGAGGAGGTCTGCGACATAGTACTGTGCGTCAGGATTGCCCAGATCGGCTGCCTTTCGGAAATATCGACGCGCCTTGTCCTCGTCCTGTTCAATCCCATAACCCCGTTCCAGATAGTGGCCCATGTCGTAGTAACCACCCGGCACACCAGCTTTGATTAACTGTATAGCCAGATCGACGGCTTCGGAGGCCGCGTCAGGCGAAGACGCCAGGCCGGAAGTCAGAAGACCCTGAAGATTGTTATTGGCCGTGTAGTGACCATATGCTGTCGCGATCCGGTAGTAGCGGGCGATCTCATCAAAGTTTTTTTGCCCATCATTTTTCTCCATGTAGCGGCCGTATTTGAACAACTGGTCACTGGTCGGATCGAGTGGCGGCAAATGATCGGCTTCGCGCGTACAGGTAAAAGCGAGCTTGGCGCGCACGGCAGACATATCGGAAGCTGATGGCACAGTGTTATCCTTTTTCGAGCAGGCACATAGAATCAATGCAAGGCAAACAATCATCGCTACATTTTTCATGGATCAATCCACGTTGCTGCGCTTTGCTGATGCACGCGCAAAACCGATGAGCGAGGCAACGGGAGGCTGTCCTGCTTTCTGAAGACTTGCATTGTGCTCAATAATACGATCCCATTGTTTATATGCTTCTTGTGTGTCGTCCTGTGCTCCGGCACTGCCTGTATGTATAGTCCAAAGCTTCCTGCGCAGCGGCTGCGTAACTCCCATATGTTCGTGGCAGATGTTCAGTTCACTATCCACCTCCATGCTGCGCGAATTGATATTTGCCGAACCGTGCGTCAAAAATACGTCATCAATAATCATAATTTTGCTGTGGATATAAACCGGCATCCAGCTATCGCCTGGTGAATCCGGCGCCACCAGCGTGCAGATATGAATTTTCAGGCCGGGAATGTCCTTTGGTGTGAGTGGCCCATTGCGGCGCTGTCGCGCATCATTAAGCTTCTTTTGCGCCGTCTTTTGCCGTGCGGAGGCATCGGCACCAGAGCTCATTCGAGCAAGGGCGAGCTCATTTACTGCACTCGTGACGTCATGCTGTTGCCGGATGTCCTGCTCTTCTTTCGCCATGCCGGACATGAGGTTTGCCTGTCCAAGACTGTCCAGCATCTTGTAGGTGCTCACCGTGCCGCTGCCCATCCCTTCATCACTCGAGTTGGTGACAACGAACAGGTAGACTGACCCATTCTTGCCGGGATCGCGGCCCCACTGGACCTGCCTTGCTGCAGACTCCTTGATCTTGTCTGCCAACGGTCCCCAGCGGAAATACTGGTTCTCGATGTAAATGAACTTCGCAGCGTTACTCGCGGCCTGAAGATATAACGATTTGATGTCGCGTTTTCCTTCCTGCGACTGTGTGCGGGTGATCTGCGCCATAACGGGGGTGCCCAAATCGCCACGCACCTTCAGTTGGGCCGCCAACGGCTTGCGCTTCGTCAACAAATCAACCTTTGCATTGTGCTTCCACGCATTACAGAAATTCGCGTTTAGACACTCCAGAATCGGTCCTGTGACAATGCTCGACATGTCCTGGCGTGGCGTTTCGCCATTGCGACCAAAGCGGGCGTTCATCCGCCCGTAGTGATGCGCGTCGTTATCCCAGTACGCGTCGAGCGTGTTGTGGCCCATGACGAAACCCAGTGCGTGTTCAGGAGCCTCATAGTCGATCAGGACCATTTTCTGATGGTGCGATGGTCCGCCACCAAAGCCACCCATCACAGCTTCCTCGCTTAAACCCTTGTCCGCACGGTGCAAGGATTCCCGGTACATGATTTCGACGCGATCAGTCAGTGAAAAATCTCGGGTTACCAACTGAATGTTAACGAGCGGCTGTACGTCCATGGACGGACGCGAAGATACTGCGCTACTGGCTGTCAACTTCTGTTGCGCCGACGAAGTCGCGAGATTGGCTGTCAACTCCTCTTGCGCCGGCGAAGCGGCGATACGGGCACGGTAATACCAGGCACGATCGTATTCACGCTGGGTGTTGTTTTCGTTTTGAGTGGAAATGCTTCGTACCAGGTCGTATCCCGGATTTTCGTTTTCGAGAAATTGCCCAACAGCAAGTGTGTCGGCCCAGCACAACAGGCGAACCTTGACTCCCTCCTGGCCTTTCTTGATCAGCAAGTCGCCAATACATAAGGAATCGCTAGCACCATCCCGCTTGAAATACATGGATGGCTGGAAACCCGAACAGATGTAATCGATGGTGTGCTTTGGCATTCTTGATGGCATCGTATAACGCACCGAACGCCTCCTCGCCGTTAACCAGAGGACGATAAGAGGCCTCCATCGGAGGATACTCGGTGAGTTGCACGAACCACGGCGTACATATCAGCGCCGACGACGTCTTATCGAGTGCAATCGGCGTAACAATAGGTGGAGATTTGCTCACGTTCTTATTGCTCCGCTTCAGGGTTGAGCAGTTTGTTGTATCGCTGCCTGTTCAACGCACGGTCGCCCGGTGGATTGATGTCATCGGATGGCTGACTCTCATGAAAGTGAAAGCCCTGATTCGCGAGATCGCCATTCGCTACGTCACCGCGATAAGCTTTGGCAACAGGAATCGTATGTGTGACGCCGCTCGCCAGTTCCAGCGTGTATTGCTGCGTTGTCGGATGGTGATCGATCTGGAGCAGCCCGGTTTCATCGAATACGCCCTGCTTAACCAGCGAGCCGCCAGCAAACAGCTTGTAAGGCACGCCTGAGGGAATGGCGGCCCGCGATGCTGGCGACGCTGCGGCATTCAACATGAGCGGCACGGTCGGCAGGCCAGTCAGCGCCGGGTGATTCAGATCCAGCGGCATGTTCAGCGATGCCGCGCCCTTTTTCTGGACCGTGATTGTCTTGATGAAAAGATCGAGCGGACCGCCCAGGGTGATGCTGCCGTCCTTCATGTTGATGAAGGCCCCGCCGCTTTCGAGCGTGAGTTCCTTCTTCGCGCTGATACGTACCGTGCCGTTGACGCTGGCCATCGTCAGGTCCTGGGCGGCCAGTAGCGACATGGCATCGCTTTGCGCCTGAATCTCGACGGCGCCTTGGGCAGCAAAAGCCTTGAAACCCAACTTCTGCGCGAACAGCGAAACTTTGTCGCCCGCCGCGACTGTGAACCGTTTCAGCACGTTCCAGTCGGCATTCTTTCCGGCAACGGTATTGATACTGTCCTGCGCCGACAACTGCACGCCCCCACCCGTGACGATGCCCGCCGACGCGGGCGTGCTT
>NZ_JARESU010000192.1:0-12256 GCF_046027075.1 Paraburkholderia sp. RL18-085-BIA-A
GGGGTTCAAGAAAACAATGAAGGCGATGCGACTGGCGGGCGCGTGAACATTTGTTGGCCTTATAGGCAAGCAAACAATAGCCATTTAGAGAGCGTTAGAGCCCTCCAGCGGTTCACCATCGGCGAACTGAGCCATACACGAATTGCCAAACGCTCTGGTTGATGCCCGAGCTGCGTGTATTGAGATTATTTCGGCGTTTCCACACAGCCTGGACCGTCGCGCGCCATTCGAATCGGGCCGACGGGATAAGCTTAGGGGGCGGCGAGAATCGGTCCCCAGGCGATTCCGTGCAATTGCAAGCGCTCCTTTTGCGGGACGCTCAGCCGAGCAATACCGAGCCACCCTTCTCGACGTACGCCTGAAGCAAATGATGGGCAATGGCGAACGGCTTGGGCGTCGACAGCCCGTCCGCATGCGTTCCCGCGAGCATCGCCGCAACCTCCTGGCGTGAGAACCAGCGGGCGTCTTCTAGTTCGTCGGTATCGACGACGATGTCGGTATCGCTCGCGTGCGCAAAGCAGCCGATCATCAGCGATGAAGGAAACGGCCACGGCTGCGACGCGAAGTAGACAACCTGTGCACACTTCACGCGAGCCTCCTCCATCACTTCGCGACGCACGGCGTCTTCCGCGGTCTCGCCCGGTTCAACGAAACCAGCAAGCGCCGAGTACATTCCAGGGGCGAAATGGTGCTGGCGTCCGAGCAGACACCGTTCGCCGTCTATCACCAGCATGATCACGACTGGATCCACCCGCGGGAAATGGCGTGCGCCGCAAACATCGCAGATGCGTTGCCAGCCGGCCGTCGTGACGCGGCTTGCGGAGCCGCAGTTTGCGCAGAAGGAGTGGCGCCGATGCCAGTCGAGCATCGACTTCGCCTCGGCCAGTATTCCGAGCGCTCCCGCAGCGACGAGGTCTTGCAGCGCGAGCGAGCGAAGGTCGATGCGGTCATAGCCGGTGCCTGGCGATGGGTCCTCTGGCGCAAGGTTGAGCGCGAAGCCGAGCGCGAAGCGTACGCTGCCGTCGGTGTCTTCCCCGAGGAAGACGCTATGAAGCGGCTGGCCGAAGGCAGCGGTCTCGCTGGCGACGAACCACGGGTCATACTCGCTGCCTCGTTTGAGCAAGGGGACGTCGCCGTCGAAGACGAGAAAGCGCGCGGCCGGGTCGCTGCGTAGATGCTCGAAGAAGGCGTGGTCGTCCCGTTTGTCGGAGCGGCGGTCGAGCGGGTTGAAGTTAAAGCCAATGGACGCGGAAAGGGCGGTCATCACGGTCGTTGACATATGAGCGAGAGGTTCCGCAAGTATGGCACGGGGTTCAGTCCGGTCGCTCGCCGGGGTTCAGTCGGCGTCGACACGAAGG
This sequence comes from Paraburkholderia sp. RL18-085-BIA-A, assembly GCF_046027075.1. Classification (NCBI taxonomy): domain Bacteria; kingdom Pseudomonadati; phylum Pseudomonadota; class Betaproteobacteria; order Burkholderiales; family Burkholderiaceae; genus Paraburkholderia; species Paraburkholderia sp. RL18-085-BIA-A. Next base: position 1,359 of record NZ_JARESU010000192.1, read on the forward strand.
ACGCCAGCCGGCCATAAGCCGTCAGTGGCGGACTTCCTCATGTGGTCATTCGAGCGGCCGGTGGACGCCGAAAGCAGCCCGTGGTTTCACGATGAGCAAGATCTTTGCTGCAAGCCGGTTGGCCAGCGCCGAACCCACGCATAGGCTCATCTTGGCGATGTGTAGCTCGGTCACTCCAGGCCGCAGTGCACCGCGAAGTGCGTCAGCACGGCGGGCCCGAATGCATTGCTGATTGCGACATCGGCGGCGTCGCGACCGTACGCCATTAAAACGCGCCCCATGCGCGGCGCGTTGTTTCGCGGATCGAAGGTCTCCCAGCCACCACCCACATAGGCTTCGAACCACCCCGCGAAATCCATCGGCGCTGTTACGGGTGGCAAGCCCACATCGCTGATATAGCCGGTGCAGTAGCGCGCCGGTATATTCATCGCGCGGCATAGCGTCACGCCCAGATGCGCGAAATCACGGCAGACGCCTTTGCGTTCGTGATACACATCCCACGCGGTTTTGGTCGGCCGCGCATGCCCGTAGTCGAATCCGATGTGTCGGTGCACGAAGTCGCAGATTGCCAGCACAGTCTGGCGTCCCGGCGTGCACTGGCCGAAAGTCTGCCACGCGGTATCGACCAGCAGATCGGTTTCGCAATAGCGGCTGCCGAGCAGGAAAGTCAGCGTATCGTCGGGTAACTGCTCCACTGGATGACCCCGGCCGTCACCGGGCCGCGTTTCCATTTCACTTGACACATTGAGCAGCGCTGTCGTGCGCAATCCCAGACGCCCGACAGGCGCGACGATCCGGCTGCACAGGTTGCCGAATAAATCGCGATACTGGCTGATCGGCACTGGCGGATCTGTAACCAGCAGATCCGCCACGACAATATCCTTTGCATGGGAAAAGTGCGTGTTCAGCATCAGTATCATTGGCGTGGGCTGCGAGCACTCGTACGACAGTTCGTATCCGACGCGAAGCTTCATGGATCCTCCGAGATTCGGCTTATTCGTGGAGAGCGCTGGGCTGCATTCGGAGCGACGCCGCCCGAGGCAGCGAAAAGAATGATCCTACGATGCAGGGCTTCACGCTCCAACAAAAAGAACTATCTGCGTGTGCCTTGTCTGCGACGACCAAGAACGACACTGGCGCACCGACAGCGAAGGTGCGTTCTTTCAAAACCAGACAACCCAGCGCTCTTCGTCACGCAATTCAAAAAACACAACCTGGTTCGGACGAATTGGTTACACAGGCGCGCTTTGCGCGTGGGCTTTTCGTCCGCTCCGATCTCACTGCTTCAATCTTCCGGTAGCCGTTCGAACCCGACGCGCCGTGCGGCGACATGCCGTTCTCACGCTGCTGCATTAACGTCCCGCTCGCGGGCTGGGTGCTGGCGGCCTCTCCGGCACGCCCCATGCTCTGTCCACCCGCCCCGATCGCGTTTTCTGCGCGCCTTCTGCCGCGGCCTTCGCACTGCTGGGGCTGGTTTGCTCTGAAGCACAGGTGCCAGCGGCCAGGAGTAGAGAGCCTATTACCGCCGCTATCCGCGTCATCATCATCCGCAGTTCGGGTAGCGCTTTGGGCGCTTCTCCGTGCATAGGAGAGCAGCACGGGACATACCCGCTCCGACGGCGTCGCCCATGAAACGACAATGAGACTGAACCCGGTCATGAAGCGTCATCCGCGAGCAACTTCGCTCAGACATTCAGGCGTCGGCTCCACTCGGGAACCGGCCATTCAATTCGCAATATTGAAGCGTTGCTTGTCGGCCAGTCCGATCATTCGAGCCTATTTGGCCAATTTTGAATGACCGGTCTCAGAAAAATCGAACAGGCGCTAACGCCCCCTTAGCCGCCAGTGCAAGCAAGAGCGCGAATGCCAATGGCATCTTGATTGCGCAGGTCAATCGCGCTCCGACGTGCAGCCGGACTGCTACGAAATTCGCCAGGCGGCGCTCAGGTGTTGATCCAGACGCGCGCCTGCTCCAGTTCGTTGACGTGGAACGCCTTGACTTCGGCCTTCGTAAAGAACCGCGCCAGATGTATCGAGGCACGGATCCAGCCCGCATCGGCCACCACGGCGGCGCGCGTGACCTTGCGGGCCACGGAAACGCCGAGCGTCAGATCGGTCCACAGCGCCTTCGGCTCGATGCCGGTGAAATGCTCGATGCGTTCGAGCACGCGGGTCTTGCCGTTCAGTTCGAGATCACCACGCATGCGCTCAATGGCTTCGCGCAGATCGTGGTCGGTGATTTTGCCTTCGACGGAAATTTCGATGAGAGGGGAATCGGGCTCGGTGTGATATAGGATCATGGCAAGACCGCCTGACTAGGAAGACGTTACACGCTCAGGCGCGGCGCGGGTGAGCCTGGCGTTCGATAATTTTTTCACGATACCCCTTTTCACACGGCTCGGTTAGCCAGGTTTAACGCCGTTTAGAGTACGCTGACGGCCTCGCTCCGTTACCATCTTCCCGCCCGTGCGACACGTGTCGCTGCATGGCCAGCCGTTCGGTTGGAGTAAGAGCAGGGACGTGCGGCGCCTCGCGGCCAGGAACGGACTGCCCGCGTTCGATAGCGAATGTCTCCAATCTGATATGAAGCGGGCGTCAATATTCGAGTTTCACAAAGGCCTCGATGCTCGCCAGAAGACACACGACTACAGCGCCCCAGCGCAGCGCGCACTGGCGCGGTAACGCACCGCACCAGTGCGGCGAGTTAGTCGTTTGAAGCGGCGATGTCGACCACCAGCTTGCCTCTTGCTGCGCCTACCCGGATAGTGCGGTAGGCATCGCACATGTTGTTCAGCGTGAAGCGCCGCCCGTCCAGCACGGGTACAAGTTGTCCACATTCAACCAATCGCCTCGCCTGATCGAGGATCTCGCGATGATGCTTGCGTCCGTCGCCGGACAGTAGTGGCGGCAAGATGAATACGCCAGAATAGGTTGCCTCCTTGAAGGAAAGCGGCGCCAGCGCATGGGTTCCCCAACCCAGGCAGCTGACCACATGGCCGAATCGTCGGACGGCCTCGAAGGATGCATCGAGGGCGGCACCACCGACGGTGTCATAGACGCGGTCGAAACCGCGCCCTCCGGTCAGCCGCAGCACATAGTCCGCAACTGCTTCGGTCCGTTCAATGAAGGTTGCGCCCAGGCGCTCGATGACAGCGCGGCTATGCGCAGATCCGGTCGCGAAAACCTCTGCGCCGAAGGCGCGTGCGAGTTGGAGAGCGACATGGCCGACGCCACCGGCCCCGCCCTGGATCAGAACGGTTTCGCCCGCACGAACGGCCATGCGGTCAACCACGCCTTGCCACGCGGTGATGACCACGGAGGGCAGCGCGGCCGCCTCCTGCATCGAAAGGTTCTCCGGTTTCAGCGCCAGAAGATCCGCGTCGACCCAGCATATTCCGCGAGCGTGCCCTGTAGTCCGCCGACGCCCCCGGCCATGCTGTAGACCTCGTCGCCGGGCCGGAATTCGGTCACTGCGGAGCCCACCGCTTCGACGGTGCCGGCAAGGTCAATGCCGAGAATGGCCGACAGCGGATGGCGTGCGTGCTCCGCCGCGCCGGCATGGATCTTCGTATCGAGTGGATTGACGCTGCTAGCCGCAATGCGCACCAGCACCTCGCCGGGTCCGGGTGTCGGCATTGGCAAGTCGGTGATTCGGAACGGCGTGCCATACGTCTCTAGGATTGCGGCTTTCATTGTCTTGCTCATGATGCTCTCTCCAGGAAGTTGCTAGTGATTGTTGCGCATTCTGCTGTGCATGGATATAAACATGATTTAACAACTTCCATGCAGTTTTGTAGGGGTGCCGAATGGACTGGAGTGACCTCAGGATTTTTCTCGCTATCGCCCGCACGGGGACGCTTGGCGCAGCCGCACGCAGCCTGCGCCAGTCCCAGCCGACCATGGGAAGGCGGCTGCGAGTACTGGAGACAGCTGTGGGTCACGTGCTGTTCCAGCGAACCGCCGATGGTTTCGTCCTGACGGACGAGGGCAACGCGGTTCTTCAACACGCCGAGCGGATGGAAGAGGAGGTACTCGCTTTTCAACGCCGCCTTGCCGGCTCCGATGTGCAGCTCGAAGGCATGCTGCGGCTCTCGTCTTCAGACTGGTTCGGCACCTACATGCTGGCACCGGTTCTGGCAGAGTTCACCGAGCGCCATCCGAAGGTCTGCGTTGAACTGCTCAGCGATGCGCGCTTGTATAGTCTGCCGCGACGTGAAGCTGACGTAGCGTTCCGGATCAAGGCATTCGAAGAGCCAGAGGTCATCTCACGGCGGCTGGTACATATCTCCTACGCGCTCTATGCGCCGGCCGGAGCCGCGATCTCCTTGACAGGCGGCGGTGCAGGGATGCGACTGATCACAATGGACACAGCGTTCGCCGAGATGCCCGACGCGCTATGGCTAAGCCGAGTCCTTCCCGAAGCCCAGGTTGTGATGCGCAGCAACAGCCGCCTGGTTCAAGCGGAGTTTTGCCGCCAGGGCAGCGGACTCGCCGTATTGCCCAGGCCACTGGGCGACCGCATCCCGGGCATTGTGCCAATCGATATTGACGAGGCGCCGCCAGGGCGGGATACCTATGTTGGGTATCATCGCGACCTGCGTCGGCTGTCGCGCTTGCGGACGCTGCTCGACATGGTCATCGAGCGCCTCGCGACCTGACGGAAAGCGCCGTTTGGGCGCGAAGCGCTTCAAAGACTCGTTCACGAGCAATTGATGTCGCGCGGCAAAGGGTGATGACCGCTCGGAGCGGCAAACCGGCCATTGCAACGTGACGCGGCGAATGACAGGAGAGGGTCGCCTTCAGCCTTTCAAGGATGTTGCGGACGGGGCATCCGTATCCTATCCGCTCAGGCCATTGCGACTTCGAATGCTCGCGCGTCGAGGGTGATACCTACGAGTGAACGCGCGCGTGTCTCGGCACGATCGAGGAAAGCGACGAACTGGTCGTCGTTACGGCGGTTGATCCTTTCGCCTCCGACCGACTGCAGCTGGGCATCGCACTTACTCAGGATGATGTCCAGGTCGCGTTTGTTGTCCATCACCCAGAAATTCCAGCGGCCGGCGAAGTGCCACCAAGTTTTGGCCTGTTCCAATTCCGCCCACGTGGCGGAGAAATCGAGAATTGAGCCGTGATTGCTAAAGAACGCGCAGCGCACGCCTGTTTCGTCAGCGCTCGCGGCCACGATCTGACGGCCGCTGGAGAGTGACTCTGGAGCGGACCAGGAGGAGGCCCGGGCCGGAAAACCGACATTGCCAGTCACGCGAGCGCGCGACTATGAGACGCAAACGGCGCCAACTCGATCGCGCGCTCATGCTGACCGGAGCGAGTGCGGATGTGATCGGCCAGTTGGTCGGAAAAGCGAAGACGGCCGCTCTAAAACACGGTTACGGCTTTGTCGATGACAGCGTCATCGACGCCGTACTTGAAGCTGTCGATCGGAAGATGGTACGCAAACACGCCAGACCCGTGTGTGCCTGTTCTCGCCATTGGTCACGATGACTGTCTTGTCTTCGCCATTTTCCGTTGAATGATGAGCATCAACGGAAGGCAGCAACGATAGGGCCGCCTTTTGGGCGGCCTGATCGTCTACCTGGAGAGCGCACAGTACGGTTCGAATGCCCCTCGCAACTCAGGAGACATCCCGTCAGGTCGACGAGTTGCCTTCAACGGTCGTCGCCATCGCGACCCGCAGACGCCGGCCGAGGCGGGCTTACGGTTATGGCGGCACCAGTAAGTACCCAAGCCCGCTGGCTGGGCGCGAACCGCGGTGCCAGGAAGCCGTCATTGATTTCGCGCGTCACGGCAAAGCGACGGAACGAAGTCGCCGGTAAGAACAGACGGGAATTGTCCGGGAACCCATCGCTGGCAGTATCCACGTCTCCCTCGCGTGCCGATATTACGCCGTCGCCATTGGTATCGACCCGTTTGACTTCGGCCACATAGGCGTCGTACAAGCGCTGCGGGAGTGGCGTGCCCTGCTCGAACGATGCCACTCGCACATAGGTGTCCAGGTAGATTTCGTGGGCCAGCCCGCTCGGGATGAAGCGCTGGCGGTATTCCCGCTGGTTATCGGCCTCCGCGTCGAATCGGTCGGGGTCGCGCGGACCTGCACCACCCAGCGGAGCCGCATTGTTCGGATCGTCACCATAGTCGATCGGACTGTTCTTCACGCCTGCCGGTCCAGAGCCGGGAATCAGTGACGAGAGCGCGCCAACTTTGCCGGCTTCAAAGGTACTGGGGATACCGCCGGTAAAAGGCAACTCGTAGAGTGGATGGATCCAGTTGGTCGTGTAGTTGAATTCCCAGTAGCCGTGACAATCAGACTGCTGCATGCAGTTAAGCGCCCCCATGCTTAGCTGGATCGGCACGATATTGGTCTGGCGGTCGGGGAAGTGGTCGGAAGCGTCGGGCAAATGCGGTTCCCTGCCATCCATTGTGAATAGCCGGCCCGGCAGGTTGTTGTGTTTGCCCATCGCCTGCAAGGCGGCCGCGTCCGCAGCTGTCATTGTGCCGAACTGCGCGTGCCCGTCGGGTCGGGGTCGTGCGACATCCGGCACGTGTAAATCGTGGATCATCCAGCCCTCGTACCAGCCGCTTTCGTTGTTAATCACAAACAGATCTGACAGGTCGGTAAATACATCGATGAAGGCGCGAACATTGTTGGGATCAGTGGGCAGCCCAGGCTTCGGTTCGACCACCAGGCGCACCGCACCGATGGTTGGCAAGCCGCAGTCGGCGCCAGTTGCCGTCAGCATCGCCTGGTCGTTGATGCCCGGGAATCGTGCCGTGAACGGATTGGGTTCAAATCCTGTTGTGGACAGCAGGTAATACTGGAACAGCTGGCTCGGTTTGTCGGCCTCGGCAAAGGCCTGAATGGGCAGATAGGAATGGGGCCGCTCGGCCATCCTTTCGAGGAGATCCTGCAGCGAATCCGGCAGGTGCGCGATGTCGCCGCGCTGACGCACCAGCGCGCCGTCAGCGGCAGCGTTCGGATTCGGATGGCAAGGTGGCGGCGGCTGTTCCGCGCATGCCTGGCCTGCGGCCAACGCGGCGATGAAGGCGGCAGCGGACAGGCTGGCAGCACGAGAAACCAGTGGTCTGAAGCTGCGGGGCTCGAATAGCGATTTCATGACTCCTCCTGAGGTTGACCCGCTTCGACGGACAGATCTGCAGTTAGGTAATGATGTGTGGCTTAACCTCCATTGAAAGTTGAGTCGCGGGGTGTCAATGGTCGGGCAGCGGGTCGCCTGTCACAGAGCATGACGCTGCCTCGCGGTGGCCAACCCGCGATGCGACGTAGCTGGGTGAAATCGGCAATTCGGATGCCGTGAGACACGTGTCGAGTAAACGAGTTGGAGGATGAGATATTCCGGGCGCGGGTAGAGAATGCAGCGGCAGTCATGGCTGTCGGAGTCCATTGTGCGCTCGTGGAAAGCTTTTCGAGGTCGGCAACCAGCAGTAACAGTGCCCGCTGCCGCTCGGAGTTCGTCGCCGCGACCTGTATGGGAACCATGCGTCGCGCGGATTGCGTCGCGACGGGCGACCGGAGATTCACAAGTTGGCGATAAGACCGCGTCGTGATCGCATCCGGATTGTTCAGCTACGCATGGGTGGGTTTCATGACAGAGCAAGTTTATGAAGCAAGCGCGTATGACGCGCTCCGCGTACTTGCCACAACATCCGGCTGTATTCGCGCACGACCTTAAGGAAAGCTGAAGAAGTCGCCGTTCGTCGTCGCAGCAGCAAAGTTGCGTCAAGTTGCAGGCGTAACGGCGTCGCCATAGTTTGATCGCGCCACGTCGCCCTCGGCCGGAAGGCCGATTGCTTCCAATGGCGGCTTTGCGCGCGCCGTGAGATCCGGACCTGCTTGCCGCGCGATTCATTTTTGGCCCACCGGTAGAGCGGACGCTCGACATGGGTTGTTAGGGCGGCGCGCCCTGACGTTGGTTTTGAAGACGGCGCGTTTTTTGCAGCGCAGGTGCGCATATCTGAGCAAGCGCTGAAATCGTCGGCTGTCCTGCCGCGCGCCGAGCGCGATGCCTTTTTTGAGCGACTCTCGACGTAGTACGTCGAGTCTGCGATAACTTTGGCTATGGGGTCGGCGCGGTATGAAGATTCCGTAACGGGCCTGCCGTCCTCGTGGAAAATGTTGAGCGGGCTCAGGGATCACAATCGTGCTTACGTTCCTCCCACACCGATCGAACGGGAGCTGGGTATGTTGGATCGCATATTGTCCCCACGGCGATCCCGACCAAAGTAGGATGCTTCGCGGGGCGGGCTGTGGTTGGTTGTGTCGCGCTAAGGGTGCAGGAGTAAAATCCAGGCGGACATTTTCCCGAAGTGAAGCTGATCCTTTGCGTGCGGTGGTATGTGGCTTACCCGCTGAGCATGCGCCACCTGGAGGAGATGATGGCCGAACACGTCAAGGTACGCGGCCAGTGGAAGTACTTGTATCGCGCAGTGGCGTTTGTGCCTGCGAAAGGCGGACAAGGCCGGTAACACGGTCGATTTCCTGTTGCGGGCGCATCGCGACAAGGCTGCCGCGCGCCGCTACTTCGAGAAGACCATCGATCGCAACGGCGCGCCTGAGACCGTGACCATGGATAAAAGCGGGGCCAATCTGGCCGCCCTCCAGGCCATCAACGCTGGGCGGGAAACGCCTATCAGGGTCCAGCAGGTCAAGTATTTGCACAACATCGTCGAGCAGGACCATCGGACGATCAAACGCCGAAGCAGGCCCATGATGGGCTTCACGGATTTCCGGTGTGCCCGCACTATCCTTTCAGGGATTGAGACGATGCATATGATCAGGAAAGGCCAGATGAAGGACAGTGGCGTTACCTGAACCGCCGCCGATCATTTGTATGCGGTCATTCATCGACGCCTCTCAGAGTCAGTTCCGAGGGCGCGTGAGCTGTGACAGCGACAATGATCAACGGAGATTGGCAGGCATCCATATCGGACGAACGATAACGGCCATGCGTTCAGATGGCGTCATCGCGCCGCAAACTTCCGCTACCGAGATTCACAGAGAGCTACAGGAGCGGTTGGACCAATTTTTTTAGGCGTTCCCCAACTGGATCGGGGCCAGGACTTCTGCGATGGTTATTTTCGCTGTTGACATGTCCAAGGGGATTGTCTGGACACACGTCGACATGTGTTGGAGATCGTTAATTCTGCTAGCGCGGCTTTTCCACCGGAACACGAACTCACTGCCCGGAACGACTGACTAAGCGCAGCACGACATCGTGCTTACCGACATCCACACAAGGAATGTTGAAGGCCGCCGAAGTAACACCTAAAGTGCCATACCCTATGGCGTTTTTGATCAGCGTACTGAGATGGGTACCGTCCGAGGATCGAAAAAGTGACCTTCGGCAATTAGGCTTGCTGCCGCTTCTGGCCCACGTACCTATCGCGCTGCTCGGCAGCCACATTAGCCGAATTAGAAGACACGCTGAACGCGCTAGCAAAATTTAACGGACATCCTGCTGCGCGCCCGTTGCTGAAACGCAACGGAAGGCGGAACCGCGACCCACCCGCCGCCTTATCGGGCATGGCCTACGGCCATTCCTTCGCTAGCAAACTTAATGAACACGGCCAGCAGAATTAACGAACATCAACATCAACATCAACATCAACAACAACAACGGCTAGCGGCGTTTGTGAACACCAACACGTGTAGCGCACAAAGTCACGCAGACTGTCCGAGGTAGTGATAGTCCCGTCAAAATCGAAGGCGGCAACGATCTGGTCGCGCTGCATTGGTCGGTCAGCGACCATCAGCGCCGCATCCAGCCGAGATTGATCGGCCGCGCGAGGAGTTTGCGATACACCACGATCGCCCATCGCGTCACGGCGCTGTCGGCGAGATGCCAGAGCGGCGCGATCAGCACGTACGCCACGCAGGCCACCGCGGCAGCGCCGAACATGTCCAGCGGGAAGTGAACACCGAGAAAGACCCGTGCCCAGGCGACCGAGACGCCGCCCAGCAGCGTGAATCCACCGATCCAGTGCGCGCCTCCCAGCAGCAATGTCAGCGCGACGCCGGCAAACACGGTTGCATGGTCGCTCGGAAACGAAGAGTCTGGCGTGTGCGGCAGAAAAGCATGGCCGAGACCGATCATGAACGGGCGCGGATGCTGCCACACGAGGCCGATCAGTTGATTCGCGCCGACGCCGAGCATTGCGACGAGGCACGCCCTGATGGCCAGACTCCGCTGCGCTTCGTTACCCCACAGCCACATAGCTGCCAGCAGGAATGGAATCAGATAGATCACGTAATCGGCGATCAGCACCGCGATGCCGACTAGCCACACCGGTGTCGCCGGCGTGCCGTTGATCAGAAGAAAAAGCGCCTGGTTGAATGCTTCGAGTGTGTTCATCGCAGTAAGGAATGCTGACCATATCCGGAAATCTGTCCGCGCCGGTCTGTGCCCCGTGTGCGCGGCATACGCGTGCTCTGGCCGTGGCGCGGGCAGGCAATGAGCCGATGGTATCGTGACAAAGCCGTTTATAGGAATGAGGTTAGTACCACAGTTCCATGGCGTCTGTTGCCGCTCGTGAGCCCCCGTTGCCTCGTTTCGCGGAAGGTCCGGTTGACCGTATTTACATGTAGCTCCAGGAAATCAGCAAGCATTCGTTGTGGTGGAAGTCTGCCCCCGGCTTGAACCGAACCCGCCCGGATGGCCAGTTCGATGGCATCGGCCAAAGCCAGGTACGCGGGGCCGGCCCATGGGGCGAGCTGAAAAATGGATTTGTTCATGCTGGTCTTCCAGGAATAACGACTCACTATCGTTTCATGCCCGCGGACATAACGGATTTTCTCGACGATCGCCATGCTGGTCGGCGGGCGGCCGTCCGTAGGGACAGCGACCCGCCGTGACTGGCTACTTCGG
>NZ_JARESU010000193.1:0-12236 GCF_046027075.1 Paraburkholderia sp. RL18-085-BIA-A
AGAACCGACTTTGTCAACATGTCAAGATTGAAACGGAGCGCCCGCCGGTGGGATTGTGATCCTCATCGAAGATCCGTATCTCTGCTATACCGAGCGCGTGCCACTTGGTGTGTGTGCGCTGGCGTCGACCCGAAGTTCGAACTCGGCCAGGGCGAAGTGTTCGGGCCGGTCAATGTAAGCATGCCGTTCACCGGCGAGGCTGACGCATTGCCAACGATACGCAGTTCGGACTCGCCGCATCGGTGTGGACGCAGGATGTGGCGCGTACCCACCGGGTGGCGAGTAAGCTCATCTTCGGCATGGTCCGGATTAACGATGGCTGCTGTGTCGTGATAAGCGGTGAGTCCAGGCTTTTACCTTAGAATAAGGATTCCTTATGTAACCAACGAGTAGAATTGGTCGGCGACACCGCGTTCGACGCTATCGCGTTTCATCTGGCCGTTGCGGATCATATGCATCAGCTTGATGCTCGCCAAGATGATGCGGACGTACCGAAAATCCCTTAAACTCGCCATCTGCCTGGTGATGCGTTTGATTGCGCGATGGTCCTGCTCCACGATATTGTTCAGGTACTTGATCTGCCAGATGTGGATGGGAGTTTCCCGTTCGGCGTTCACGGCTTCGAGCGCGGCCCGATTCGCGCACTTTTGTCGATAGTGACAGTTTCGGGCTCGCCGTTCCAGGCGATCGCCTACTCAAAGTAGCGCCGGGCCGCAGCCTTGTCTCGACGCGCACGCAGCATGTGGGGTCTCATGGCCCGTAGGATGGAGCCCCGATCGTCAACGACCATCAGGAAGTTGACGACCGGCCGGCTGGCGTTAACGACTCAACGTCACGCTCCAAGCAGCGGATCCGATGCGCTGTCACGCCCGGTTTCCACGTGACCGGCAATGCGCCACAGGGCGTTTTTGTCGGAGTCGACTGTCACTGTCAGGTCGTACCACCCGAATGAATTTCGCAGATCAATCATCAGAACGCTGACATCACCGCCCCGCACGCTGCGCTCGCCGCTGATCGGCGAGTTGTAGGCACTGTCGACCTTGAAAACGGATCGCGCTTTACCCGGGTTCGACAGACGTAGTTGCAGATTGCCGTTTGCGACATCGTAGCCATCGGCAACCTGAACCGCTGTTCCTTGATTCCCTGTAGGGTCTGCTTTGCCCACGAAGCGCCGCAGATAGCCATTGGGTCCGAACACGGAAAAGTCGTAGATCCCCCCCGGAGCGGGCATCAAATCGTCCGAAAGGTCCTTACCTGCTTCAAGCGTATAGCTACGTGGCAGATCCGTCGCATTGCCCGAATAGACCAGGAGGTTGACACCCGCGCGCCCCGTGTTCGTCATGTGCAAGCGGAACGCGTTGCCTTGCCCGTTCACGCCGCCGCGAACGAAAAACTCGTACGGCAGTGCGCGTGCCGGCCGTACACCGGATTCCTGTTTCGGCAGTGACTGGGTGCTTGGGACGACAGGTATGACGTCCGGGTGACGGTTCTGGTCCGCCGGAAACGTGGTGACCGGCAGTTGCGGGAAGCCGTCGTTCGGGTTCCGGAAGTTGAAAACCGAGGTCAGGTCTCCACACACCGTGCGGCGCCATGCCGTAATATTCGGTTCCTCCAGGCTGTTGCCGTGGCCGAAACGTTTCTGGATAAAGCGGATGATCGATGTGTGGTCGAAGACTTCGGAGCACACGTAACCACCCTTTGACCATGGCGAGATGGCGATCATCGGTACGCGCGGCCCAAGACCGTAGGGACCGGGTTGATTGTTGCCCGAACCCGCGAAAAACTCGTTCGCCGTGGAAACCGTGGAAAGGCCAGTTCCGGGCGTGGATGATGCATACGGCGGCGGCATGTGATCGAAGAGGCCGTCGTTCTCGTCGTAGGTCAAAAGCAATACCGTCTTGCTCCATACTTCCGGATTGGACGTGAGCGCCTGAAGGACCTGGTCGACATACCATGCGCCGTAGTTCGGCGGCCAGTTGCCGTGTTCCGAAAACGCTTCCGGGGCCACGATGTACGAAACCTGAGGCAGCGTATTGTTTTGCACGTCCTTTCTGAGTATGTCGAAGTAGGTCCCGCTCACCTCGACCTGCGTACCCGTGCGTGCCTTTTCGAACAACGGACTGCCCGGTTGCGCGTTCTGATACTGCTTGAAGAACAGAAGCGAAGTATCTCCGAAGTTGCCGATGAAGGGATTCTTGTCGTCGCCCCAGCCGGTCGACGGATTCAAACCGGAACCCGTGTCCTGGTAGATCTTCCACGATATGCCGGCGGCCTCCAGCTTTTCCGGGAATGTGCCCCATGAGTAACCGGCTTCGGCGTTATCGATCACAGGGCCGCCTCCGTTCCCGTCGTTGCCTACCCAGCCGGTCCACATGTAGTAGCGGTTTGGGTCGGTCGGCGTCATGGCCGAGCAATGATAGGCATCGCAAATCGTAAATGCGTCGGCCAGTTGATAGTGGAACGGGATGTCCTCGCGCGTCAGATGGAACATCGTCGTCGTGCCCTTGGCCGGCACCCATTGGTCATAGCGGCCGTTGTTCCATGCCGCATGCGTGCCGGGCCAGCTGTGATCCAGATCCTGCACGAACTGCAAGCCGAGGTTCGGAAGATCGGGGCGGAAAGGCAAGACATAGCCGTCGGCGTTGCTGGCGGGTTGGAAGAATACGGACTTACCGGTTGTAAGCGGAATGGGGCGCGTGTCGCCGAAGCCGCGCACGCCGCGTAGTGACCCGAAGTAGTTATCGAAAGAGCGATTTTCCTGCATGAAGACGACGATGTGCTGTACGTCTTCGATAGTGCCGGTCGCATTGTGCGCGGGTATCGCCAGTGCACTGCGGATACCAATAGGCACTGCACCCAGTGCGGTGGCCGCGCCGGCCGCTTGCGCAGCGGCTCGCAGGAAATCACGTCGACTGTTTGATGTCATGTTCGTTGTTTATCTGCCGTTGATTGAGGGAAACGGCGTCCAGTGCAGCCAGAACATAAGGAATTCGTGGCTTCACGGCACGCGCTACAGGAAGACAACTGTTGACTCGCAACCGCGTAAGGCATCCGGGAGAATGGGCCTTGAACATGACCGGAATGTGGCAATTACTTTAGAAATGAGGGGATATGTGGCGACCTGACGTTGGCATTGAGTACGTCTGCTTCGCCGATGTGCCGGATCATGCCAACGGCTTCTGGACGAGACCATGGCATCGGCGCATGCGTGTGTCCCGAGTAGGCGGAACGTTAGCTAGTACGTTGAGAAACGTCAGGCGCAGAGTCATTTGCTTGATGCAATTTGCGTCGGCTATCTAGCACGAAGAGGCGTCGGGGGCAGGGTTGCATTTCGCAATTGCGCGCAACGGTAACGTCAATGCCTCATCGTCATCGAAGTTGAATCTCGCAATCGAAAGTTTGGACTAGACACGTTGCTCGACGGCGCATCCGCGCTTCCTCCGATGAAGGTGCTCGATGTGGAAGCCGCCACGACTTCGCTGCAGAAGCTGCTGAGATTTGCCGCGGTGCCCGGCAAGCGAAACGCGCTTGCTGAGGCACTTGATCTTTCGACCGTGACGGCGGTGTCGAATCTCCACGTCGCCGCATCGAACCTGCGCCTGCTGCGGGGCAGCCCGGGGCCTTTTGCGATGGGCGTGGTGTCCTTGGGCGACGGGTGTGCCGCATTTGGCCACAACGCTGCGCATGCGGAGCTTGTAAGAGAAATTATTTGTCGCGCAATGGAATAGTTGCGCGCAGGTTACGTTCTAGTATGGGGACGCAGGCCTGCGTCGCGGCCGGCCAGCAGTCCGACAATGCGCTACCTCATCAATCACGAGATCGCTTTGATTCACACAACGATTCAACCCGTCTGGGTCCGCATTACACACTGGATTAATGCGCTCGCTGTCGTACTGATGGTGACAAGCGGCTGGCAGATCTATGACGCCTCGCCGATCTTTCCAGCTTTACAGTTTCCTTCCGCCATCACATTGGGCGGCTGGCTCGGCGGGGCCTTGCAATGGCATTTCGCAATCATGTGGATGCTGGTCGCGAATTTCCTCATCTACGTCGGGCTGAATATCGCTTCGGGACGTCTGCGCCGGAAACTGCTGCCGGTCAGCTTCAAGTCGCTTGCAACCGATTTCGTCGCCGCACTGCGTGGCACGCTCGGGCACGAGGACCTCACACGCTACAACGCGGTACAGAAATTCGCCTATCTCGTGGTCATCGTCGATATCGCGGTCTTGGTCCTGTCGGGACTCGCGGTATGGAAGTCGGTGCAGTTCCCGCTGCTGCGCACGCTGATGGGCGGATACGACAATGCGCGCGTCGTGCATTTCGTTGCAATGAGCGTGCTGGTGGCGTTCTTCGTCGTGCACGTCGTCATGGTCGCGCTGGTGCCGCGCTCATTGCTTCTGATGATTCGTGGTCGGTAATCATGACCTTGCGAAAAAGGGCTGTGAAGCCTGATACGTTTCTTTCGTCTCACGCAGAATCCATCATCAAGGATGCGCGCAACGAACTGAAAAATCCGGCGCGCCGGCTGCTCGGAAAGCGAGTTCTCACGCTCGGCGGCATTGCGATGCTGTCAGGCTGCGATTTGTCCAATGACAAGTCGGTGAACACCATGCTGCGCAAAATGTCGTTCTTCAACGACGAGGTGCAGGCGCTGTTGTTCAATCCGGACGAGATGGCCCCGACCTATCCGGAGTCGATGATCACACGGCCGTTTCCGTTCAACGCGTTCTACGATATCGACGATGTGCCCGAAGTCGACGCCGCCACATACCGGCTACAGGTGGGTGGCCTGGCGACTGGCAAACGCGTGTGGACGCTCGACGAGTTGCGCGCGTTGCCGCAGGAAAGCCAGATCACGCGTCATATCTGCATCGAAGGATGGAGTGCGATCGGCCGATGGGGTGGCGTGCGCTTCTCCGATTTCCTGAAACGCACCGGCGCGGACATCACGGCGAAGTACGTGTCACTGCACTGTGCGGACAACTACTGGACCAGCATCGACATGCCAACTGCGTTGCATGTTCAGACGCTGCTCGCACTCACATACGACGGCGAGGTGCTGCCGCCGAAATACGGCTTCCCGATGAAGCTGCGTATGCCGACCAAGCTCGGCTACAAGAATCCGAAGCACATCGTCGCAATCAGCGTGACGAACGAATATCCCGGCGGTTACTGGGAGAACCAGGGCTATAACTGGTTCGGCGGTTCCTGATGCGCGCTAGTCCACTCGAAACTCAACAGTCCTTTACGGAGCATTCATGTCTATCCGCCTGAAACTTGGCGTCATCCTCGCCACGCTGACTTTTGCCAGTGTCGTGCCCGCTCAGACGCCCGCCGCCAAACCGTCGCGCATCCGCGGCGATGTTGTCTCGCTCGACGGCGACGTCCTGAAGGTGCATCGTCGTAGCGGCGACACTGTGTCGATCGAGCTCAAACCGACCGTTGCCGTGTCGGCGGTCAAGGCCATGCAGCTTTCGGACATCAAGCCGGGCTCCTTCGTCGGTACGGCCGCAACGACGGGCACTGACGGAAAGTTGACGGCCACCGAAGTGGTTGTCTTCCCCGAATCCGCGCGCGGCTCGGGTGAAGGTCACTACGCATGGGACCTCGGTCCGAACAGCACGATGACGAATGCGAACGTCGACACGGTTGTTCAGGGTACCAGCGGCCGGAATCTGAAGCTGTCGTACAAAGGTGGGAGCAATGAGGTAACCGTACCGCCTAACGTACCCATCGTGACTTTCACGCCGGGCGCCCGCGCCGACCTGACCCCGGGCAAGAAGGTGTTTGTGGTCGCGACGGCTGCACCGCAGGGTGCATTTGTCGCCCAGCGCGTGGTGGTCGAAAAGGATGGAGTCGCTCCGCCGATGTAGTCGATTGGCGGTCGGATGGATGACCTGCCCGCTGCGGTAGCACGTGATTCAACGTCCGCAGCGAGTCGAGTTATGCTATCCGCAGCATCGCGTGTTCGTTGTTCCCTAAAGGAGAAAACTAAATGTCACGATCCATCTTTCAGTGCGCTTTCATGGTGTTCGGTGGCCTGGCCTTAGCGGGTACGCTGACCTTAGTCCAAGCGGCGCCGGTCTCATTTGAAGTGCCGTTGACGGGCGCTCAACAGGTTCCCCCAGTGCAGACTCCAGGCAGCGGCAGCGCCGACCTCACGTACGACTCAGGCACGCGGGTCGTAACCTGGAAAATCAGCTTCAGCGGATTGTCGAGTCAGGCCACGATGGCACATTTCCACGGGCCCGCCCCAGCCGGCAAAAACGCCGGCGTGAAGGTCTGGCTCTCCCAGAAAGGCAACATGGAGGTGACGAGCCCCATTAGCGGCCAGGCCACGCTGTCCCCGGACGATGCCAGGATGTTCGAAGCCGGTGACATGTACATCAATGTTCACACCAAAAGCAATCCGAACGGCGAGATCCGCGGCCAGGTGGTGCCGCCGAAGAGCAACTGACGCGACCACTGAAGCGGCATCCTGAGATCAGGTTCCCGGCGAGCTCAGAGATAAGCCGCGAGCAGCATCACCACGGCAGCGCCGACGCCGAGCGGCAGCAGCGCCAGCAGCGCTGGCGTCTGCCGCGGCGCGTCGATGGACGAGGGCAACAGCTTGTAGCCCGTTAGCATCGGACGCAGCAGGTTGTGTCCCTTCGCTACCGCGTAGAGAGCGATCACGAACACGTGCAACACCACCGCGGCGAGCAGCACGTCCCAAACAAGCCCGTGCAGCGTCGAGATCACGTTGGCGAGCCACGCGGGCACGACTTCGCTCAATGGTCCTTCGTCGGCGATGTCGTTGTTGACGTAGAGCCCGCTCAGCGTCTCGGCCAGCAGCAACGCGAGCAGCAGCAGAACCATCCAGCCGCCGGCCGCATTGTGGCCCACCTGCACATCCGGCTCGCGGCGAAACAGATGGTGCAAATGGCGAAGTGCAGCCGCGGGCGACGCCACGAAATTGCGAAAGCGCGCGGTCTCACTGCCAAAGCAGCCCCACAACAGCCGGGAAATAACCAACGCGAGCAGCGTCTCGCCGACCCGGACGTGCCAGTCGATCCAGTTTAGCTTCAAGGTGACATAGGCCGCCGTGACCAGCGCGACCACCAGCCAGTGAAACAGTCGCACTGGCGCGTCCCAGACCAGCACCGGGCGGCGGACAGGCAGTGTCGGCCGCGTGACAAGTTCGTGAGCATCCATGTGTTGCGCCTCCGTCCGCAAGCGGCTGCAAGAGATACAGGCCCGGGGGTGAACACCACTCCGGAGAATAGCAATGCGGTGACGCAATAGCCCATGATGTCCCGTACGCCAAGCTTCTCAATCGCGAGCGCCGACAGCGCCCGAAACGGTTTCACCATAATGGTCCAAGCCTCGCCGAAAGCGATTGCCATTGCCGCTTTGCCCAGGTCCGCGTGCAGTGCGTGCGCGGCTGGTATCGCGATTACGAATCTACCAGATCGTCCAACCGCGCGCCCGTTGTGGGTGGCGAAACGACCGATGTACTTCAGAAGCGGCCGTTGAATCCTGCCCGGTCGAAGGGCCTAATTGGGTCCAGGCCTTGTGGAAACGCCGAGATAATCTCAATACACGCGGCTCGGGCATCAACCAGAGCCGTTGGCAATTCGCGTATGGCCCAGTTCGCCGATGGTGAACCGCTGAAGGGCTCTAAGGCCCTTTAAATGGCCATTGTTTGCTTATCTATGAGACCAACGGGTGCTCACGCGCCCGCCAGCCGCATCGCCTTCATTGTTTTCTTGAAACCCAGGATTCGCAGCACTCGCGTGAGATTGTAGGCAAGTACGTTAAAGGCTCATCTCGGTGCCCACGTTGGGCAGCCTCCGTGTCAGGAAATGCGTGTAGTCCATCCAATGCTTGAACGTCCCGAAGACATGTTCGACGGTCCGTCTGCGTATCGTCATTGCGTCCGGTGCCCTGTCGAGCCGACGCTGGACTGCTTCCAGCACCGACTCATGTTCCCATCGACTTATTCGTCGTTGGACGCTCGGCGTGCACTGTGACTTTATTGCACATTGCGAACAGGCACTGCTCCAGTACCGGCGCATTTGCATGCCGTGTTCCTCACTGGTGTAACGGTAAATCGCGCGTTCGCCGGCTGGACATTGGTATTCGTCGTCTCGGGCAATGTAGATGAAGTCGGCCCTGTCAAATCGACCATGGGACTTCGCGCTTGATGTCGTGGGTTTTGGCAGCATCACCGCAATTCCGGCATCTGCGCACTCCTTGATCCGAGGCCCACTATAGTAGCCACGATCGGCGACTGCCCGCAGTCTGGCCTTACCCATCGCATCGCGCGCAGCCTTTGTCATGGGGCTAAGCCGCGCCCGGTCGCTGCCAGAGTTTGTGACCTCGTGAGCGACGATGAGGTGGTGTTTGGCGTCTACCGCCTGTACGTTGTAGCCCACCATGCCTGAGCCTTTGCCGCTCGTCGCCATGGAGCGTGCATCAGGATCGGTCATCGAGAGCTGACCGTCGGGCTCAGTCTTGAGTTGCTCCTTGATCTGCTCGAGATTTCGCATCTGCTCGCGCAAGCGTGCGATCTTGTCCTGCAGGCGGGTTGTCTTTGCTTCCAGCTCAGCGGGTTGCGTACGGTCAGCAGTCTCCAGCGCGTTCAGATACCGCTGGATGCTCTCCCCGATCTGCTTCTGGCGCTTATCAACCTTACCCTCTGTGAAGTTGCGATCGCGAGTGTTGACTGCCTTGAACTTGCTGCCGTCGATGGCAACAAGCGCTTGCGAGAACACCTTCAGTTCACGGCACAGCATCACGAAGCGGCGACACACGTTGCGAATGTCGATGCCGTTGTCGCGACGGAAGTCAGTTATGGTCTTGAAGTCCGGCGCCAGACGGCCGGTGAGCCACATCAATTCAACATTGCGTTCGCATTCACGTTCCAGGCGGCGACTCGACTTAACCCGGTTCAGGTAACCGTAAATGCAGATCTTCAGCAGCACGGCCGGATGATAGGACGGGCGACCTGTAGTCGACGGCATCGCTCCATCGAAGCCCACAGATCCAAGGTCAAGCTCTTCAACGAACGCCTCGATGATCCTGACCGGATTGTCCTCTGCAACGAAGTCATCGAGGCATTCTGGAAGCAGCGTCACCTGCTTGCGATCTTGACCTTCTATGAATCGCTTCATCCGGCCACCCATGCTGAATGAGTTAATCCAGTTTAGGTGATCAGTGTGTTTTC
Organism: Paraburkholderia sp. RL18-085-BIA-A; assembly: GCF_046027075.1. Classification (NCBI taxonomy): domain Bacteria; kingdom Pseudomonadati; phylum Pseudomonadota; class Betaproteobacteria; order Burkholderiales; family Burkholderiaceae; genus Paraburkholderia; species Paraburkholderia sp. RL18-085-BIA-A. Next base: position 9,209 of record NZ_JARESU010000193.1, read on the forward strand.
ACACAAGCTCGGTCGCGTGCTGCCGATCGCCGCCTTACGCGCAACAAGAAAGAATGCACCATGCATGAGACAGCAAGCAGCCAACGGGAAGGAAGTCGAACTTCGTTCAAGATCACAATTCGTATCAATATGCAAAGTCGCGGTGCGGCTTGCAAAGGCGCAAAGAGTTGCATATGTTCATACGTAAGCCACCGATCACGAATTTGGAATCCGCTGGCCGACCATTCACATGAATGATCACTACATCTGGAGAGCATCGGTCATGGTCGAGCAAAAGCGGATTCATGCTGCGATCCTCGCCGCAGTGATCGCCTCGATTGCGCCGACGTGTCAGGCGGAAAACACCACCGACTGGCTGGCGAACACCTATGGCACCCTTGCCGCCCACGTGGGTAACACCGCGCGTTCCATGTGGGTCGCGCCCGAAGGCGTCATCTACACGGCCTCAATGTGGGACGAGTACGAGGGTGGCGTCGCTGTCTACCAGGCCGGCAAGAGCATTGGCTCGATTGGGGCGCACGGAGAGTTTCAGGGCGGCGCGATCACGGGCAGCGCGACGTCGATCTTCGTGGCACTGCAGCCCGGCGGGACATACGGAAGTGGTGCGGTGGGCCGATACAACCGTACCACCAGGGCTCGCGATCTTTTGATACAGGTCAGTGCATTTAACAACCTGCCCCGGGTCGACGTCGTCACTGGACTGGCCACGGCGGCCTCGCTCCTCTATGCGAGCGACTTCTATGGCAACCGCGTCCGGATATTCACCACCGACGGTATCTGGAAGCGGGACATCAACGTCACGGGCCCGGGTGCCCTCGCAGTGGATGGCACGGGCAACGTCTGGGTCGCACAGAAGGGTGAGGGCTCGGTCGTCGAGTTCAGTCCAACCGGCGCGCTGTTGAACACCATCCAGATGCCGGGTGGGGCGCGGCCATCGGCGCTCTATTTCGATGCGTCATCGGGGCAGCTCATGGTTGGGGATGAAGGCCCCGACATGAACATCAAGCGCTATAAGCTCTCGGGCACGCCGGCGCTGGCCAGTACATTCGGCATTCAGGGCGGTTATCTCGATACCACGACGGGAATCAAAGGGCAGGTTGGCGACAAGCGCTTCACCCGCGTCACTGGCATCGGCAAGGACACCGCAGGCAACCTCTATGTGCTCAACAATCCGTGGGGCGGAAGCTGGGATCTCGGCCGCGACGGCGGCACCGACATTCACTCTTACAACAGTTCTGGTCGGCTGCAATGGAAACTTCAGTCTCTCAACTTTGAGGGAATCGCCGCTGCGGACCCGGGTACCGACGGCGTCTACTTCTATGGAGGCACCGACATCTACACCGGCACCGCAGGGGGAACCTTCGTAGCGAACACTGTCGATCCGTTCGACTATCCATCCGATCCACGCATCAACATCAACGATCGCTCACGGGACGAGCATTTCGGTCAGCTTGCCACCATCGGCGCAAACCGCATCCTCGTGGCATCCGGCCAGAATCCCGATACCTACTACTTCTTTCACTTCAATGCTGCGAATGGCTACATCGCAATACCGGACGCCACGCTTCCCGGTGCGGCGTTCAAGACGACCGCAGCGGTCAGGGACGGATTTTGCATCGACAGCAAAGGAGGCGTGTGGGCCGGCCTGGACAAGACCGGTTACATCTACCACTATCCGCTGATCGGCTTCGACGCCAGCGGCAAGCCAACATGGGGGCCCGGTATCCCCATTCGCATTCCCGAGAGCATCAAGCCGTTGACGCGCATCGTCTACCTCGCGGACAGCGACACCATGATTCTCGGGCAGGGCATTGTTGGGAGTACGGACTGGACGTCGATAGGTACGCGGATCGAGGTGTATCACGGCTGGAACTCGGGCAACACCACGACACCCAATCCGGTGATCAACCTCACCCACGCTGGCGCCAAGTCGATTGACGCGGCCGGCAGCTATCTATTTGTCGGCTACTGGTTCGGCAGCGGGCAAGCTCTGCCGAACATCGACGCCATCAATCTCGCTACAGGCAACCTCGACACCACGCTGGTCAACACCAGTACCGGTACCGTTGACGCCAGCAGCGCCATCGATTCGATGTACGGCATCAGGGCATACCGTCGGTCGACGGGCGAGTACGTGGTCACGAAGAACAACGTCAAAGGTTCCAGCATTACCGTTTATCGCTGGACGCCCTGATCGTGCGTTTCGTTAGCGAGAGAGCGGCTTGTTATGACCGTTTCTGCTCCGCACAGCATACTCACGGGTGAACGGCTACGTTGGGGAAAATCAAACGGCCGCTGGGGGGCGACCTGCGGTGCTCATCATCTGGCTGAGTGCGGGCATGAAGCGTTGTTCGGACGTCGCGCCACCCGGACGTTCAGACGTCCGCTCCGCCCCGCGTAGCGGGCGTAAGAAATTCCTTCCTGGCGATACCTCAGCTCGAGTTCTAAGTTTCTTCGGCTTGCCGACCGATGGCGCCCGCGTCGTAACCCAGTCGCTCCGATGCAAGCGCCGCGCAATCGAGCAACGAATTGATATGGGCCGACTCTCCAGAAACCGGCAGATCGTTGTCCCGTCCAAGCAGCCCAATCACGACGGAGACTTTACCCGTGTGGTCGTAGACAGGAGCAGCGACGGCATTTATGCCGGGTACGCTCAGCCCCGCGATTGCTGCATAACCGTTCGCGCGTACTTCTCGATAAAGCTCGCGCAGCTGTGCCGACCTGAATTTTTGCCCGGAAACCGAAAGCGTGTGCTCCTGAAGCCTGACGGCCTTCTTGACGATCTCCTCGGGCAAATGGGCCGCGAAGACCCGTCCCGTCGCGCTAAGGTGAATTGGTAGTTGCGCTCCTGGCCTTGTCACTGTAAAACGCCACCGGCTTGCCATGCTGCTCCAGATACGCCCGCGTCGCCTCGAAGTAGCTGAAGGTCGACTCCGTCGCCGTGAAGTGCAGCGCCATGATCCGGCTGGTTGCGTCGTCCACATAGACCAGCAGCGTGCACGCCGGCGCCCGCTCCTCGAACCAGCGA
>NZ_JARESU010000194.1:0-12181 GCF_046027075.1 Paraburkholderia sp. RL18-085-BIA-A
CTTCCGGCCCCCCCCCCCATACCCGGCTTCGGTCGCCGCCCCCCCCCTTTTCTTTTGCCGCAGCCGCCGGCCACACCCGCCACGCGACAGAACCTCGATGCGAAAAAAAACCAGCCATCGGCATCGCCTCTGGCTGGCTTTTTACTATGACGCTTTCAGCTACGTAGCAAGTCCCGATCAGAACTTGTGACGGATACCGAGGCTGACCATGACCTGGTTGCTGGTGCTCGCCTGGTTGCCATACGAACCGATCGAAGCCGTGGCCGACTCGAGGCCACCGTTCACTCCCGGTACACGCTGTTCGCCGCTTGCGTGCTGATATGCGCCAACGAGGTACAAGTCGGTGCGCTTCGAGAGCGAGTAGTCACCGCCCAGCGACACCTGGTTATACGACGCGGATGAGTCGCCATGCCCCTTCGTGTAGGCGTAGCCAATACCCACCAGCGCTGCCGGCGTGACCTGATAGCCCAAATAGGCGCGGCCTACTTCGTACTTCTGGGTCTGACCGAAGGTCGAACTTCCGTCATGGTAGTACTGCGCGTTGCTGTAGCTCAGGTTACCCGTAAACGGGCCGGTAACATACTGAACAGACACCGAAGCGATGCCGATTCTCGACGCAGTAGCGTAGGCGGCGTTGATGCCTGCTGAGGTGGGGAAGGAGGAGTCAAACATGCCATCCGACGTGCTGCTCCATCCCGTGCGGATGGGGGCCGTCGTGTGGTTGTTGCTCATCGAGACATAGCCAGCAGCGACGCTGAACGGACCCGTTGCATACGTTCCCGCAGCACCCCACGTTTGGCCCGAACCCGTTTGACCTGCGACACCGCCCAGTGCGTACAAGCCCTCGACCTGGAAGCCGCCGAACACCGGCGAAACGTACTTGAGAGCGTTGTTCGTGCGCGAACTGTTGTCGTTGTTGTCCACGTCGCCCGGCGTTGCGAACGTGCTACCGAAGAAGTTGTCGCCGGTCAGCGGCTGAACCATGTCGACGAGCGGGTCATACTGACGACCAGCAGTGAACGTGCCGTAGGAATCGTGAGACAAGCCAACGTAGGCCTGGCGACCGAACAGCAGGCTGGTGCCGTTATAGCTGCCCATCTTGCCGTTGTTCACGTTAAACCCGTTTTCCAATTGGAAAATGGCCTTCAGACCGCCGCCCAGATCTTCCGAGCCCTTCAGGCCGAAGCGGCTGCCTTGCAGGTTGCCGCTGAAAAGTTGAACGACGTGCCCGCCAACAGGCGTGGCATTGTTCACGTATTGGACCGATTCATCGATCAGGCCATACAGGGTGACGCTGCTTTGAGCATGTGCCACGCCGGTGGCGCCCAGAAGCGCCAGCGAGAGGGTAGACAGTGCGATTCGTTTCATCCATTTCTCCACGCAGATGATTAGTCGTTGTTGCGGAAAGGAGAATAGCTCCGTTCGTCTCCCGGTAAGAACAGGAAAAAAAAGAGTGTCGCCAAAAACTGACAAACCCCGCAAAGCCTTGTATTTAAAGCGGGTTATGGATTATTTCTGTTTGCGCAATAGTTATTCGTGAACTAAGCATTATTGTTGTTTTGTTGTCAGTGGCAGGCGGGTTGATGACAGTTTTGGTCCTTATTTGAAAGAAAAGTGTAATAAAGTGGTCTAATAATCTGGACCATTCCGCAGAGAATCGATGAAACGCGGCAATGACGGTCTCCTGGTAACCGGCTAGACAGAAGCGATACGTTGTGACCAGTGTAGTAGGCGCAACCAGGTAGGTGGATGGGTGTAACCATCTGCCGGCAGGGTCCAGGCTTCGGTTGCCCCAGTTCGCGGCGGCGGTTAGCGGTCGCTAGCGCTCACCGGTGCGGTCCTCGGCCTCGGCGCGATCGTCGCTATTGCGGCGCGCCGCCGTGGCAGCGGCTAGGCCCGCCACTGCGGCAAGCATCACCGAGGTCCACGGGTTCCGCCTGACATAGCGGTCGGCGGCCGCGGCCTGGCGGCGTGTTTCGACCAGCGCGAGCGCTGCGAGGCGAGTAGCCTGCGCTTCGGCTTCCACGACGCCACGCGCAACCCTGAAGGCGGTCGAGCGTGCGGAAGCCTGGTTCCGCGCTTGCGCCCGGAATGTCCCCGTCGCGCGCGTCGAGGCGGAAGGCGCACTGGTCACGGGCGTGTCCGCAGCGTGATCGGCGGCACGCGGTTGCGCATACCCCGGGACCGTCGACGCCGCCAGCACCGACGCAAGCTTCGCGCGGCTGCCCGGCGGGCAGCCGTCCTGCATGCCCCAGCCGCCGCGCGGATCGTGCAGACGTCCGCGAGCCGCCGAAAATTCCGCGCCGAGCAGCAGCACGGCGGCCGAGAAGTACAGCCACATCAGCAGCACCGCGAGCGAGCCCGCCGCGCCGAACGAAGTCGCCATGCCCGCGTGCGCCAGATATAGAGCGAACAGTTTCTTGCCCGCCGAAAACAGCAACGCCGCGACGATCCCGCCAACCAGCGCATCGCGCCAGCGCACCGTGGCGTCCGGCAGGAACTTGAGCAGGCCGGCAAAGGCGAACGCCAGCACCAGCAGACCGACCCCGAGTTGCAGCAGATTGCCGATCACCACGTAGGGCGAGTCGCCCCACAGCCAGTTGCCGACAAAGGTGATGACCGTATCGAGCACCAGCGAGACGATCAGCAGAAAGGCGACGCCCAGCACGAGTCCGAACGAGATCAGGCGCACCCGCACCAGCGCGATCACGCTCGAGGTGCGCGGCCCGGTGTAAGGCCACACCTGATTGAGCGCGGTATTGAGCGACGAGAACGTGGCCGACGCGCCGATTGCCAGCGCCGAGAACGAAATGATCGCCGCGATGCCGCCGGCGCTGCCATTGTGGTGCGCGTTCTCGACGATGGTCTGCACGCCCGCCGCGGCCTGGTCGCCGAGCAGTCCGTTGATGTGGTGGTACAACTCGCCGCGCGCGGCGGCGGCGCCGAAGAACCAGCCGGCCACCGCGATCACCATGACCAGGGTCGGCGCGAGCGAGAACGCCGCATAGAAGGCGATGCTGGCGGCCATGGCGGCGCAGCGGTCGTCGGCGAACTGCTTGAACGCGCCGATCGCCCAGTTGGCCTGCTTGCGGGCCGCATGCTGGAGGTTATCCGCGGAAAGGCTGTCGATGTCCATGGTCGTGTTTCTCAATGGAGTGCTGGCGTGGGATACGCCCTATACGAGCCGTTGAGGTGGCCCCGACGCAGAGTTCGCATCAAGCCTTTCGCAAACCTTGTGCCTGTGACTATACAAGCTCACCGCGTAAGCTAACTGCGTAGGCCAGCCACGCGAATCAGCCAGGCAAACGAATGCCACGGCAAGCGCCCGCCGGATCTGGCCGATGCCGCGTGGCCACCGCCACGCACCACAGCCACCGTCCGCGAAGTGTGCCGTTAGAATGCCGAGGGATCCTCACACACCTTGCTCACTATGCACTCGCACGAACTCATACAGCAGCTGGACGTCATTGCGGCGGAACAATTGGGCGCGCACTTGCCTGCACATGTCGTCGAGCAGTTGCCGGCTCAGGGCGTGACGGTTTTTGCCGTCACCGACGACGCGTCGGACACCGCCGCATTCAGCGCGCGCTATGGCTTCGGTCTGGAAGATTGCGCGAACACCATCGTGGTCCGCTATAAGAAGGAGGGCGCCGAGCATTACGCGGCGCTGGTCTCGCTGGGCTCGCGGCGGCTCGACGTCAACGGCGCGGTGAAGGCCGCGCTGGGCGCGCAGCGGCTCTCCTTTGCCAGGCGGGAACAGGCGGTGGAGCACAGCGGCATGGAGTTCGGCGGCATCACCGCGTTCGGTTTGCCGGCCGACTGGCGCGTCCTCGTCGACGCCGCGGTGCTGGAGCGTGCGCAGATCGTGATGGGCGCGGGCGTGCGCGCGGCCAAGCTGCTGCTCGCGCCCGACGTGCTGCGGCAATGGCCGCGCTGCGAAATCGCATCGCTGACGCTGCCGCCGGAGTAGCGCGCGGCGCATGCCCGGCGCGTTTTCCGCGCCAATAGCCGGACTGATCCGGGGCGCCGCCGCGCACGCAAAGGGGATGGTCATACCATCGCCGCAGGCCGTCGCGCCCAGGCATCGACGAACAAACCTGAAGTTTTCCCCCGTTCCGCCGTTAATCCGCAGATCGAGATAACCGTCGCGGCGTGCGTTCGAGCGGCGTGCCGACGATAAGTACAGGGATACGGAGATGGAACGGTTTCGCCTGAAAGTGCGGCTTTGGCTCGCACTGGCTGTGATGTGCATGGGCATTCTGGCGATCGGCCTATGGGGCGCCTTCAAAACACGCGACACGATGATCGCCGACCGGCAAGCGGAACTGAAGAGCGTGATCAGCGTCGCGTATAGCGTGCTGGATCGTTATAACGCGCTCGCCGCGGCCGGCACGATGCCGCTCGCCGACGCGCAACGCGCGGCGATGGACGACCTGCGCGCGATGCGCTACGACGGCGCCGGCGGCTACCTCGTGCTGGAGGACAGCCACGCCCGCGTGCTGATGCACGGCACGCGCTCCGACCTCGTCGGCAAGGACATGACGGGCGTCACCGATCCGGACGGCCGTCATGTGTTCAAGGAAGGTTCGGAGCAAACCCAGCGCGACGGCGAAGCGTTCGTGCATCTGCAATTCCCGAAGCCGGGCTCCAGCGAGCTCGCGCCGAAGATCAACTATATGCGGCTCTACAAGCCGTGGGACTGGACCATCGTCACCGGCGTCTACATCGACGACATCGACAGCGCGTTTTACACCGCGCTCGCGCAGTACGCGGGCGCGTCGCTGATTCTGAGCTTGCTGGTGTCACTCGTGATCGGCGTGATATTGCGCAGCATCCTGCGCCAACTCGGCGGCGAGCCGGCCTACGCGGCGCAGATCGCGTCGCGCATCGCCGACGGCGAGCTCGACGTGGTCGTCGCAACGAAAGCGGGCGACCAAACCAGTCTGCTCGCCGCGATGCAGCGCATGCAGCATCGCCTCGCGCAAGCGATCACGCAGATTCGCGGCGGCGCGACGCTGATCGCGACGGTGTCCAACGAGATCGCCGCCGGCAACGCGGACCTGTCGCGTCGCACCGAACAGCAGGCGAGCGCGCTCGGCGAAACGGCGTCGAGCATGGAGCAGATCACCGCGACCGTGAAGCAGAACGCCGACAACGCGAAGCAGGCCAGCCAGCTGGCGCACAACGCATCGGAGACGGCGGCGAAGTGGTCGGTCAGGTGGTCGAGACGATGCGTGGCATCTCGCAATCCTCGCATCGGATCGGCGACATCATCGGCGTGATCGAAGGGATTGCGTTTCAGACCAACATCCTGGCGTTGAACGCGGCGGTCGAGGCGGCGCGCGCCGGCGAGGAAGGACGTGGCTTCGCGGTGGTGGCGGGCGAAGTGCGCACGCTCGCGCAACGCAGCGCGGCGGCCGCGAAGGAGATCAAGGCGCTGATCGAAGAGTCGGCGGCACAGATCGCGGACGGTTCGCAATACGTCGGCCGCGCCGGCGAAACCATGCAGGAAGTCGTGCTGGCGGTGCGCCGCGTGACCGACATCATGGGCGAAATCAGCGCGGCTTCGGTGGAGCAAAGCTCGGGCATCGAGCAGGTCAACATCGCGGTGGCGAGCATGGATCAGACGACACAGCAGAACGCGGCGCTGGTGGAAGAAGCCAGTGCTTCGGCCGACGTGCTGAAGGCGCAGACCGGTCAGCTCTCCGCCGCGATTGCCGTGTTCACGTTGCCGGAGCAGCGCTGAACCGCGAGCCGATCACGCGACGGCGAAGAAGCTCTCGAGGATGTCCATCACGCGCCATAGCGAGCATGGTCGCCGGCCCATCACGCCAACCCGATTCCCGCGCGGCTGAGCAGGCGCTGATTGCGCTCCGACAGATTCTTCATGCGCAGTTGCTTGCCGGCTTTGCGATAGCGCTCGACCAGTCCCTGCAACGCCGCCAGCGCCGAATGGTCCGCGAGCAGCAGGTGGCTGCAATCGACCGTGACGCGCTGCGGATCTTCAAGCGGATCGAACAGCTCGTGAAAGCGGGTAGTGGAAGCGAAGAAGAGCGTGCCGCGCGGCACGTAGGTTTTGTCGCCGGCGCGGTCTTCGACATGCGCGTGAATTTCACGCGCATGCTGCCACGCGAAATTGAGCGCGGCGATCACGATGCCGCACATCACGGCGATGGCCAGATCGGAGAACACGGTGATGATGGTGACCGCGACGATCACCAGCGCGTCGTTGCGCGGCACCTTGCCGAGCACGCGTAGCGAGCCCCATGCGAAGGTCTGCTGCGCCACCACGAACATCACGCCGACTAGCGCCGCGAGCGGAATCCGCTCGATCAGCGGCGACAGGAACAGGATGTACATCAGGATCATCACGCCGCTGACGATGCCTGACAGCCGCGACCGGCCGCCCGAATTCAGATTGATCATGGTCTGGCCGATCATCCCGCAGCCGCCCATTCCGCCGAACAGTCCCGAGGCGATATTCGCCGCGCCCAGCGCGAGGCATTCGCGATTCGGCTGACCGCGCGTTTCCGTGATCTCGTCGGTCAGATTGAAGGTGAGCAGCGTTTCGAGCAGCCCTACGACCGCCATCAGCACCGCGTAGGGCAACACCACGTGCAGCGTGTCGAGGGTCAGCGGCACGGCCGGCAGCTGCAGCGCGGGCAAGCCGCCCGCGATGTGCGCCATGTCGCCGAGCGTGCGCGTGGGCAGACGCAGCAGTTGCGTGAAGAGGCCCACGCCGACGATCGCCACCAGCGCGGGCGGCGCGGCGCGGGTGAGCCGCGGCAGCGCGTAGACGATCGCCATGGTCAGCGCGACGAGGCCGCACATCAACGTCAGTGCGCCGCCGTGCAGCCATTGTTCTCCTTGCGGCGTGCTCTGCCTGAAGTGCGCGAGCTGCGCGGTGGCGATGACGATCGCGAGGCCGTTGACGAAGCCGAGCATCACGGGATGCGGAACCATGCGGATCAGCTTGCCCAGGCGCAACGCCCCGAACAGCACCATCAGGATGCCGCTGAGGATCACCGTGGCGAGCAGATATTGCGCGCCGTGCTGCACGACTAGCGCCACGATGACCACCGCCATCGATCCGGCGGCTCCGGAAATCATGCCGGGGCGTCCGCCGAACAGGGCCGTGACGGTGCAGATGAAGAACGCGCCGTACAGACCCATCAACGGATTGAGGTGGGCGACCAGTGCGAAGGCGATGCATTCGGGCACCAATGCGAACGACGAGGTCAGGCCTGCGAGCACGTTGCTTTTGATGCCGGCCAGTCTGGCGAGCCGGTCGTGAGTGGGACTAGCGGTGTTCATCTTCGGCGAAATGGGAAGTGGGGAGCGCGTGGGGCAAGCGGCGGATGTCGCCCTGCGCGGAGATGCTTGCACCGGCCCGGGCTGAAACGGTGGCCGGAGAATCGCACGTGGTTCGCCGTCACGCACGCCGCCGTGGTGGCGGCGGCGTGACGGCGAACGCGCGGGTTCTTCAGATGACTTTCAGATGATCAGACGCGAAACCTTGGTCCCTTCGAGCGACACGCCAGCCATCAGGCCGCCGTTCGTCAGCACGAATGCTTCAACGGGGCTCGTCGCGGTGGACGTGTCGACCGCGCCGTTCGCGCCGACCTTCAGCACGGCGACGGTGGCATCCGCGCCGGCCGCCCATCCCTGGCTGTGGAGGAATTCGTCCAGTGCTTCCTGCGTCATGAACAGGAACACGAGGGCCTTGGACTGCGCGCCGATCTGCAAACCGAACGAGCCGGCTACGGTACTGTAGTAGCCGGTGGTCTGGCCGTTCACGCGTAGCGCTCCTTCGCCGTACTGGGCGCCGATCCAGAAGCCCGCCGAGATCACCGACGGGAACACGAGGACGCCGCGCGCCTTCGCGACCAGTTCGCGCGAGCCGTTGACGTTTTCGTACAGGCGCGAAAGCGTCGAGTCGACGCCTGCGTTGATCGTGTCGCGCTTGCCGGCGTTGGCCGCGGGCGACGCGCTGGAAGACGGCGAAGTCGTCGTGCAACCGGCGAGGCCGAGGCCTACAGTAGCCAAAGCGGCGCTGCCGGTGAGGATGAACTGTCGTCTGCGCATGATGGTTTTTCCTTTTAAGCTATCGAGGTGGCGGGAATGTGCATGAGTTCGAGTCTTTCTATCCGCTCCCGTTCACATTCGGGCCGTCATGCCGGGATGTCGGCAGGCCCGTATGGCGATTACCAGCTAGCAGATAGCATGCCCGAGCCCGCCGCCTGCGCAGCGGCGGCGGGCTTTGCGCGATATTAGCGGGGAATCGCACGGCACCGCCGTGTGATTCCCCATTGAACTGACCTAAGACACCTGACGCAACCTAGGCCGCTGGACGAATGTTCTGGTTGCAACGAAAAAGATTGTGCGGATCGTAGCGGCTTTTTACCGCGACGAGCCGTTCGTAGTTCGGCCCGTATGCATCGGCGACGCGGCCGCCTTCTTCCTGCGTCATGAAGTTCACGTAGACACTGCCGAGCGCGAACGGCGCGGCCGCATCGAAGAACGCGCGCGACCACGCGACGCAGCGCTCGTCGTCGCCGGCATCGTCCCAGCGCCCATGCACGTTCATCGCGTACTGCGTGTCGCGGCTCGAATAGGCGGTGGCCGCGACCGGCACGCGTTGCGTTTGGGCGCCGATCTGCCCGAAGAAAATCTCGCATTGGGGCGACGGCAGATTGCCGATCGCCTGGAGCAGCGCGTCGATCAGGCCGTCGTCGATGCCGGCGAGATTGTGCGACTTCCAGTAATTGCGCGCGCCTGGCGTGAGCAGCGGATCAAACGCCTGTTGCCACGCCACGTAAGGCATCGGGCCGAGATGTTCGCCGAGCGCCGTCCCATAGCCACGCACCGGTTCCACCACGGACGGCCCCTTTTCAAGCGGGCCGCAATAGCACATCGCGAAGATGAGCACCGCCTTGCCGTGCACTTCGGGCGGCAGGAACGGCAGCGGCGGCGCGAGCCGCGCAACCGCCCAGACGGCGAGTTCGTCAGGGCGTTCGTCGGCGCGGTATTTGATCAGCGCGTCCTTCGCCTGTTCGATCGGCAGGACGACGAGGCCGCCGTAGACGAGCGGACCGACCGGGTGCAACTGGAACTCGAATAGCGTGACGACGCCGAAATTGCCGCCGCCGCCGCGAATCGCCCAGAACAGATCTTCGTGGGAATCGGCGCTGACGTGCAGCAACTCGCCGTCGGCGGTGACGATGTCCGCTGACAGCAGATTGTCGACTGTCATGCCGTACTTGCGGCTGAGCCAGCCGAAGCCGCCGCCGAGCGTCAAGCCCGCGACGCCCGTGGTCGAGTTGATGCCGAGCGGCGTAGCAAGGCCGAACGCCTGCGCTTCGTGATCGAAATCGTGGAGCGTCGCGCCTGGCTCGACGTATGCGCGCTGCGCCGCCGGGTCGATACGCACGGATTTCATCGACGATAGATCGAGCACGAGACCGTCATCGCACAGCGCGCTGCCGCCGATGTTGTGACCGCCGCCGCGAATCGCCAGCGGCAGTCCGTTGTCGCGTGCGAACGCGACGCCGCGGCGCACGTCGGCGGCGCCCGCGCAACGAAGGATCATCGCCGGATGCCGATCGATCATCGCGTTCCAGATGCTGCGCGCCTGCTCGAAGCTCGCGTCGCCGGACTGCAGCAGCTGGCCCCGGATCGTGGATTTCAAGTCGTCGATTGCGCTGCTGGAAACATTGACCATGGCTTACCTCGTCGGAGAGTGGAGGGCGTTCTCAGAACACTGTTCGGCTAAGAAAAACAAATTGAAAGCGTATTGAGAGGTTGGTGTGCGTCCAGTAAACGGGGCTGCCCCGCCAAGTCAAACAAAGGTTTACCCGCGCTCGCCCCTGCGTTCGCGCAAGCGCTGGCGCGACAAGCGTCAGCGGGCAGCCGCGGCTGCGATGACACGCGCCGGGGCCGTGGATGGTGGAAACACTTCGGGAAAAATTCGCGCGGCGAAGTGTTGGGTTGCGCCGCGCTGATGGGTGCGCGGCGACACTTTGCGCGGGCCCGTAGGTTGGTGCCGCCCAACGCGCGGGCCCATGCACGGGGCAATGTGCAGGTCAATGCGCGGGGTGTTCAGCCCTTCACGAGACCGCCGTCGACGATCAGATTCTGGCCCGTGACCGCGCGCGCCCAGGGGGACAGGAAGAACAACACGGCGTCGGCGAATTCCTCGGGCGTCGTGACGCGGCGCATCGGTGTTGAACTGGCGATCAGGTCGAACACGAAATCCGGCGTCGCCGCGCTTGCGTCGGTGGTGCGCAGCAGACCGCCCGACACCATGTTGACCGTGATGCCGTCGGGGCCGAGATCGTGCGCGGCGGTACGCGTCAGTGACAACAGCGCCGCCTTGGCCGCCGTGTAGTCGTGATAGGGGACCACGGGGTTCTGAAACAGATTGGTGCCCACGTTGACGATGCGGCCGAACCCTCGCGCGCGCATGCCCGGCGCGGCTGCTTGCAACGTATTGAGTGCGCCCTTGAGCGAGCCGTCGAGTTGCTGCCGGAAACGCGCCCAGTCGATGGAGTCGATCGGCGGCCGCGCGTCGCCGTCGAACTGGAAGTCGGCCAGCGCGTTGTTCACGACCGATGCGATGGGCTGGCCGGTTTGCGTCTGCGCTGCTGCGAACAGACGCGCGACGGCGGCGCGGTCGGTGACGTCTGCCTGGAGCGGTAGTACGCGCTCGCCGAGTTCTTCTTTCAGCGCGAGCGCCAGGGATTCACTCCTGTTGTAGTTCACAACCACGCTCGCGCCTTCGCGCACCAATGCGCGCGTGATCGCCGCGCCGAGTCCGCGGGCGCCGCCCGTCACCAGCACCCATTGTTCGGAAAGAAGCATCTGTGTTCCTGTTGTCGATGAAGTTGCGATGTTTCTATTGTCGCCTGATTCGCGTTTTGCCTGCTGTGTGGGGCAACGCACAAAGTTTGGAATTGCGCCTGGGTGATGGCGTGTCGGAGTGTTGATGACTTCAAGTGAGGCTCTCGTGGGTGTCGAGCGGCGAGTGGTTGGCGTGTCGTCGAATCGATGCCGGGTGCGGTGGAAAAGTGAGTCCCTCGGAAACTGTCTGTTTGATTGCGCTCACTCGACTTCGACAGTTGCGCGCTTGTGTGCGGAGTAACACTTAAAAAGAGCGGCCGGCTACGTCATTACCCTGAGTTTTTGAAAAAAGCCGCGTTCGGATGTGTTGCCGGTCATTTGATTTATACGATGACGTGGCCGGAAAATCCGAATAGATAATAGTTCGGACTGCGTAAGTAAATATAAAAATTTCCGCATGTTTGATGTCTTCGTCAAATGGCGATTCTTGACAATTCGGCGATGCGTCCGGGGAGCGGATGATCCGCGATATCGCATTGCGTGGTCTAACGCACGGTCATCGCATGGCGCTGCGCATAACTTCAACGTCCATCAGGCCTTGCTGTGCCGTTCTAACGACGAGGTTCGCGCGCAGCCAGTTGTTTCTCTCGGATCACGCCAAATCGGACCGGGATTTTCCGCGAGAGAGAAGCCATGTGCGAGGCGTTTTTGCATCGCCTGAGGCAGCGCCGACTGGGCTTTGAGTTTTCGTTTTAACGGTGAACAGAGATTCGCTCGTTATCCGGTCCGGTCACTCTAGATGAATAGTTAGGAGAATGAAATGAAAAAGCAAAACGGGGATGCGCGGACGCTGGGGACGCGCAAAGCGGTATTGGCCGTCGCGGTGAGTCTGTATGCGGCGATGGCGGGCGCTCAAACGAATCCGGCGCCGTCCGCCGCGCCGTCGGCGAGTTCCACGCTGGTGCTTGCGCAGGCATCGTCGGGTGGCTGCACGGCGGCCGGCGGGCCTGGTTGCAAGACGCAAAACGATAGTTTGTTTGCGAATGGCCGCGGCGGACTCGCCGCGGCAAGTGTGGGAGCGACGTCGAGTGCGGGTTCGCAAGGCGGCAATGGCACTGGGACCTCGTCGGCGGGGTCGGGGAGCAATGGCGGGGTGACCAACTCCGGCTCGGGTGGGCCTGGGTCGGGGGGCACGGGTAGCGATGGGGGCAATGGAAGCGGGAAGGGCGGTGGGTCCGGCGATGGCGGGCCGGGGACGGGAGGCGACGGCGGTAGCGGTGGTAGCGGTGGTGATGGTGGCGATGGTGGTGGTCATGGCCATGGTCATGGGCACGGCCATGGC
>NZ_JARESU010000195.1:0-11919 GCF_046027075.1 Paraburkholderia sp. RL18-085-BIA-A
CCGATAGACCGATGACTTCTTTTTCCGTAAACTTGCTCATGGTGGATGGTTTGTTGTTTGCTGGTTTCCGACTTCGACAATCAGATTCTCAGCTGAAACCTCCACCGCCTTCAACCTCCCGCCTCAACTCCCCCGTACACCAGATCCGAGCATATCTCGACGACTGGCGTTGGTTGCCACACGCAAGTTAAACCATCCAACATAAGGGGTACCCGCTATCTGATCCTCGAAGCATGTCGTAGAAGTCAGGAATTTTGGCCCCCTTCCTTGCGTTTCCAGGCAAGGTAGATCAGCGTTACAAATTTCGGTGAACGCGGCTGCAAACTCTTCATCCGCGTCGCGTCCCTTTCCTGCTATCCGATGGATGTAAAATGCCAACAGGCCCGGCGGAGACACCTCTGTGCTTCCTATAAGTAATCGCAGGTTGATAACGTTTATAAAATATGACCCGAAAGATTTCTTGGCTTCACTTGAGCGATTTGCATATTGGACAATCCTTCCAATGGTTATGGCCTAATTTCAAAGCGCTATTTCTGGAAGATCTCAAGCGACTAGCCACCGAGGCGGGTCCGTTAGATCTAGTGTTGTTTTCGGGCGATCTTACACAGCGCGGTAGCGCGGAAGAGTTTGCATCTGTTTCGAATGAGCTATCGGATATCTGGGAATTGCTGGATAAGCTCGGACAGCATCCTGTTCTATTCCCGGTTCCAGGAAATCACGATCTGGTTCGCCCGCCCAAAAGCGACGCTCAACGGAAAATTCTGCGGCAATGGGGAACGGACCTTGATGTCATCAACGAGTTCTGGTCGGGTTCCACCAACCAGTACATTGACGTCGTCCACAAGGCTTTTAGTAACTACTTGTCGTGGTTAAATGGTCTCGCCGAGCGTGGCATTCCCGTCCCGGAATGTTTCACCGGCAGGATCCCCGGAGACCTCTCAGCCTCCATAACTGTCGACGGCATCGCGGTTGGTCTGATCGGCCTTAACTCCTCGTTCCTGCAGTTGGGGGACGAAGACTATTCCGAGCGACTTTTGCTGGACCTTCGGCAACTGAATGCCGTGACGGAAAACAATCCTCCCGAATGGTGTAACAGGCATGAAATCAACTTCCTGGTCACACACCATCCCCCTACATGGCTCACTCCCGAAGCGTTACGACATTTCAACACAGAAATCAGCCCGGTGGGACGCTTCACTTCGCACTTCTATGGCCACATGCACGACTCCAGCCTCACAACGGTCTTTCACGGTGGAGACGCGGGGCGCAAATCTTTCCAGAGCTCTTCCCTGTTTGGCCTGGAATTTCTAGCCGACGGGAAAACTGACAGGGTGCACGGCTATTCCCTTGGGCAGATCCAGCTCGGCGAAGCGGAAGGCACCTGGAAGCTGTGGCCACGAAAGGGACGCGTCAACCCACGAAATGGGGATCGCCGGATCGTCCAGGACGTCGACAACTTCGACCTATTGCCTGGAAAAGAGTATCTGGAAGAACAGATCGTCCTCAAGCGAACCGCAGTCGCTTCCAGGGCGGTCGTCGCGGCGACTTCGAAGCCGGCTGATCTCGCCACGACCGTCGAAGAGACTTTGCATCGATGGCAAGACGTCTTGCAGACCGCTGTGTATGCTCTTTCCGAGCAGGAGCAGCACCTCGTGATCCGCCCGCTGCAGCAGCAATCATGCATGGAGAGCATCAGGCAGAAACGAATGGCGTGGGTATGCGCCGACTGGGGACTCGGTCGCGATGGCTTTCTCTGGTCAGTCGCCAAACGTATGGGCCGAGAGAATCACGGCATCTATCGTGTCGATCTGGGCAACTATTCGACGCGCGATGAGTTCCTCACGAGTTTTGCGACGACGGTCGGATATTCCTTTCCCGATTTTTGCAAGGCGTTGACGTCCGCGGGCCCTTGCATCCTGCTTCTCGACGAGGCACCCACGGGTATTGGCGACCAGGCCGCCCCCGCTCCCGAACGCGACGCGGAAAAGCTAGCGATGATGCTGCGCGACTTCTGTCCGAACGCGATTGTTTTTCTTCTTGCGAGGCAGGCACCGAAGGTCCATACGATCGATGTCACCCGGCTTGATGCACTCGATGAGGCTGATACTCGAACGTATCTGCTTGCTCACCCGTCCGTTGGGGCCGAAGCACGCTCTCCGCGGGGAGTCAGCGAAATCTTCCGGCACACCGATGGTTTGCCGGTACGGATAGACCGCGCGCTGGGCACCCTTCGGGTGGTCAGCCTTGCAGAGCTCGGCCCCCCGACAGGAACTGATCTGATCAGTAGTCCATCGGCGACAGAAGCGATTCCGATGTCGCTTGTGAACGCCGTCAGCGAACTGGCAAACTCCTTGGATCCGGTCTCCAAACGCTCGTGGCTGCTGCTCAAGGTTCTTGCCATTCTTCAGCATGGCGAGTCTTTACAACGACTGAAGCGCATCGAACATGAAAGTCCGATCTTTCCTCGCCATGCTGAGGAGTTGCTTGAGCGCGATCTGATCCAAATTCGCTCGTCGACATCGATAATCAGGCAGAGCGAAGGTGTAGAAGATCAGGTCAAGATCCTTGTGTCTCCGCGACCTGTGCGCGACTACGTTCTGTCGCGCATGTCCCAAGGAGAAATCGACAGTCTTGTGAGAAAGGCTGCTTCACTGTATTTTGGAGAACGTTGGCGAACTGGGAGCGCCAGCCTGAGAAAACTCGACGGCACGCTCATTTCTGATGATGGCAGCCTTCTCCAGAATCCGCACTTTCTGGTGACACGTCTTCTTGACACGCCCTCAGTATGGCAGTCAACCGAATCGGCCGAGCCGGTTCTTGGACTATGCCGAATCTATTGCAGCGCCATTCTGGATGCAAAAAACTACCGGAATTGCGCGATCGTATGCCGTGATGTGCTGGCCATCATTCCGACCGAAGGCTTTCCGGCACATCGGGACACTATCGAGATAATGCTCGCCAAGAGTCTGCGTATGATCGGCGAACATAGTGACGCACGCGCTCTCTATCAACGTCTGCTCGCCGTGGATCGATCGAAGGAGGTTAAATCACAGTTGTTGCTGAATTACGCCATGTGCCTCCAGTCGCTAGGAGATACAACCGCGATAGAGGCGGCCAGACAGGTGATGAGCCTCACACCAAAGACTGCCAGTGCGTTGCAGGCTGAGTCGATCATCTATGAAATGCAGGAGGATGAAGACAGCGGCGCCAAACTTCTGAAGCTTGAAGTTCAGGCCCGAAAGCGTGGGTTTGATACCGTCGCCAATAATCTTGTACTTAACCGGACTATCAGTAACAAGAGCACAGAGGCTGACGATGCCTTGAGGGAAGTTTACACGACGGCAACGGCCGAAGGCGACCTCTATACGGCAGCGCGGGCAATGGTGCGACTCGCCGCCCGCTCGCTGCGGGAAACCACCACGCTTTCGAGTAGTGATCTCGCCCACCTCATCAAGGCGTATCAATACTTCTATGGCGAACGATTCGATTCACTGTTCTCCAGTGCTCATCAATCTCTATGGAACCTCTTCGAGCGCCAGGGAGACGTGCGCAATATGCTCAGCCTGTTCCGCCATAGCTCCTTTATCTGGCGGCTGCACGGCAACGACGAAAGCGAGCAGGATTACATCAAGAGGTTGATCGGGGCGGCCCGACAAATACTTACAACCGACGTGCTTAGCGCCGACCAGAACACAGCGTACTTCCTGCTCCGGGCGCGCGATCACGTTACCGATGAGGGAAAAGGCGCATCTGCGCAAGCGACATGATCGGATTTCCGTCGGGGGCATTGTTCCCCTCGCGAACCCGGCATCATCAAGCCACGGGGCGGCACGTCGAGTCGACTCATCTCGAGAGTTGATACCGCTCGAATGGCCGCTGTTCCTTTGGAACGCGCCATCAACGTCTCGTTCAGTCAAGGGACCGCTTTGGGTCGTGTGCTGCCGATTGGCGTCAGGCCTTAAGCGCAAGGATATCGTTCGGTGTCGCACACAAGACCGTCCTTCCGTCCGGATAGGATCGGGACACGCAGCGACAAGGAGTCGATGGTGTCCCATGGGCCACTCTAATTTCAAATGTACGTGGTGGTGAATCACGAAGATCGCCACGCGGATTGTTTTATCGTATTCGCTGAGCGGGTTAGCCGCGGCAGCAGGGATGTTGTTTCATCAACAATTCATTGTATCTGCGGTCCTGACGTCCTAATGTCTGATGACGCGTGATCCAACGTTGCACAAGGGTCTTCGTGGTGCACGGCGCGTCGAAATCGAACAACACACAAGGAGACATCGATGAGAAATATCCGGATCGCAACCCGGAGTAAAGCAGCGCTGCTCGGCGCCGCGTTAGTGAGCGCGGTACTCGTTCCTGTTGCACGGGCCGACGATCACGACGGCGGCCGCCCGGGCCCGAACGGGCTGCCGAGCTTCGTCGTGGCAGACAGCCTCAGGACGACCACCTATGACGGCGTCAGCGACGACCTGCTGACCGCCGGCCTCGGCAAAACCGGACTCGCAGGCCAGGCGCCCGCTCTTGCGAACCCGGCGAGTCCGACGGCAGCCGAGTTGCGGCGGCTCGCGATCTGGGCAAATTACCGCGCGCTCGTCGACATCACGGCGCCTGGCGGCTACGGTCTTTTCTGGGGACCCAATGTCGATCTGTACGGCAACGACACCCTTGGCGAAGGAAAAATCGCCGGCACCGAATACCTCGCGTACGCCGACGACGGCAGGGGCCAGCAGAACGTCAGCCTCCTCGTTCAGGTGCCGGCGAACTTCGATCCGGCGAACCCGTGCATCGTCACAGCTACGTCATCGGGCTCGCGCGGGGTCTACGGTGCCATTTCGGCGGCTGGTGAGTGGGGGCTCAAGCGCGGCTGTGCGGTCGCCTATACCGACAAGGGCACCGGCAACGGGGCACACGAACTGATGACCGGTCTTGTCACGCTGATTGACGGCCGCCTCGCGGACGCCGCCACGGCCGGGCGCAATAGTCTCTTCACAGCCAATGTGCCTGCGGGTGCGCTGTCCGCCGCCAACCAGAAGTTCCCGAACCGCTATGCGTTCAAGCACGCGCATTCCCAGCAGAACCCTGAAGCGGACTGGGGCAAGGACACGCTCGAGGCGGTGCAGTTCGCCTATTGGGCCTTGAACCGGCAGTTTGCACTGCCCGGCGGCTCGCCTCATGGCGAGCGCTACCGCCCGGGCAGCATCACGACGATCGCGGCGTCGGTGAGCAACGGCGGTGGCGCGTCGCTCGCGGCCGCCGAGCAGGATACGACGGGATGGATCACGGCCGTGGTGGTCGGCGAACCCCAGGTCAACGTCCGTATGCCCGGTAACGCGCAAGTGAACGAGGGCGGCCAGCGCATCGCGGCGGCCGGCAAGCCCCTGGCGGACTACATGACGCTCGCCAACCTCCTCGAGCCGTGCGCGGCACTCGCGGTAACTGCTGCCGGCGCGCCGTATCTGACAGCGCTGCCGCCCGCGACGACGACGGCGATCCGCCAGGCCCGCTGCACGTCACTCGCCGCAGCCGGCTACGTGCACGGCAGCGACACGCAAACGCAGGCGAACGACGCGCTCGCGCAACTGCACGCGGCTGGCTACGAAGCCGATTCCGACCTGCTGCACGCTCCCATGTGGGACTCGCAGGCCGTGCCGGCCGTTGCCGTGACGTACGCGGATGCGTACACAAGGTCGAGCGTGATCGACAACCTGTGCGGTTTCAGTTTCGGCACGGCGAACCCTGCAACGGGCGCAGCGGGCTTTACACCGCCCGTCTCGCCTATGCCGACTGTGTTCGGGCTAGGCAATGGTGTGCCACCGACCAACGGCATCAGTCTCGTCTATAACGTCACGCCGCAAGGGGGCGCTGACCATCGGCTCGCGACACCCGATGCAGGCTTCGCGGGTGCCGCGTGCTTGCGCGCGTTATGGACGAAGAGAGACCCGCGCATGCGGGCGAGTGTCGAGGCAATCAGTGTGAATGCGGACCTGCATGGAAAGCCCGCGATCATCGTTCAGGGCCGCAGCGACGCACTCGTGCCGGTGAATCATGCGTCGCGTGCTTATCTTGCAGCGAACAGCGTAAGGGAAGGATCGCGCAGCCAGTTGTCGTTCTACGAGGTGACGAACGGACAGCATTTCGACGCGTTCCTCAGCGTGCCGGGCTTCGACACACGCTTCGTGCCGGTCCACTACTACAACATCCAGGCGCTCAACCTGATGTGGAGCCACCTGAAGAACGGCACGCCGCTGCCGCCGTCGCAGGTGATCCGCACGGTGCCGCGCGGCGCCAACCCGGGCGCTGCTGCGCTGGCGTTGAGCGTGGCGAACCTGCCGGCCATCGTGGCGAACCCCGGTAGCAATGCGATCGGGGTGAGCCACGGGGTGGTGAATGTGCCGCACTGAAGGCGCGTTGCTTTGATTCGTAACGGTCAATGGACTGTTATGAACACGGGCCGCCGCTGGCGGCCCGTGTTCCGTCATCGCGGTCTGCGTGTGGGCGGGCCACAGGAAATGTCCGTTGTCTCTCTCCTGGCATTGTGCGATACGAGGCCGCCCTTCTCGCCCTGCGGCGATATCGAAAACATGCCTGTCATCACGCGTACTCCGCTGTGGCTTGTGTGGGCCCGAGATACCCACTGCCAGACTGTTTTGGCAGGCACGCGCGCGCTCGGGGTGCACAAAAACGGATGCCGCGGCTGGTTGGGCTCTCCTGCGCTGCAGGAGCACTCCGGCGGAACAGGAGCCGCGCCAGGTTTTCGACAGTGACGCACGGGACACCTGCAGCCTATGCATCAGGCCGTATCCGGCCATCAGCGGCCCTCGCATGTACCAGACGAAGAGGCCGCTTTCAGCTACAAATCGGGTATTCAGAGCGCTCGAGTCGGTGGAAACCGTCTCCCGTCGGCGCTCCCCCGAATCAACGAATCAAGCGTCGCCTTTCCTGTCAGAATCACTCGCGCCGGCCATGGGCGATACGCCGAAATTGTCAGACAGGATGTGCAGGCTGAGAAGGAGAACCCAGAGCGGGAAAACCAGCACGATCCAATCTATGTGGCGGCCAGCAAAGAGCAACGCGAGTGCTGCGGCATATCCAATAAACGCGATCCAGCGCGAAACAAAGCCGGTGCGAAGAGCAAGCGTACAGGTGGCGATCGTGAATACTGCGGCCATGCGGACCGCGTAGACATTCATGATTTCGTAGGCAACCGCTCGCGCAACGGTGAACGTGGCCGAACCGGGAAGTCGATCGAACTCGATGCCATACGCGGTCACAATCCCGCCGACGAACGAGGCAGCGGCAAACAACATCGCCAGGAACAGGAGGCCGCTCCCCATAAACACCGTGGCAAAGAAGCGATCCTCGCGATCTCCGAGACGATCCCGCAGCACGCCAATGAACCAGAGAAAGGCAATGCCAGCGAACGGCACCAGGTTGCCCGCAACAGATACGGTACTCGATCTTTCTCGAAGCCACTGGCCCTCTTCTGAAGCGAGAACAGGAACAGAATGCCGCAGCAGCAGAAGGCTGGTAATCAGTAAAACAGAAAATATGATGCCGGCGATGGCGGCAGCGCGAGGGGCTCTCAGACGCGTGCCTGGCCCGATCCGCTGCAGTCGCCAGTCCTTCGTTGAGGGATTCATGTTCAGCGTCCCTCGCACCCTGTCGCGATCTTTGCGGGTACTCGGTTCATGCTAGGCCAGGCAGCGGTCAACTGAAAGTTATTGGCAGGGATCAATCCAGCAAGGCGTCAATTCAGGCCGCCGCGCGACGTCTGTGCGGACGGTTGCCGGCGTTTTGGTTCACGCCGCGGTGCCGATTTCCGTGCCCCTCGGAAAATCGTTGATGGCGTCAGGCACCGATACGCGGCGCCCGAGATAGTAGACGCGATCCTCGAGTCTTTCGACCCGCAGGATATCCAGCACTTCCGCGTGCGCCACGACGAGCAGCAGGCGTATTCCTTCCGCCTGCAATGTTGGGTGCCAGTGTCTCATGTCGGTCGGCAATCGGACGCTCGTCGGCTTCGTCCAAGTGGCTCAAGTGGGTCGCTTGCTGCCGATCGCCGTCCGTCAGCGGTCGGCCGATGTTGACGCTCATCGAGCGGATGCGCGCCGCAGTCGGACAGCGCGTTTGCTAGCCGCGTAGCGGCGCAGTCCCCGGCTTGCCATCGCGATTCTCATCGCCTCGCCGGTCGTCATCATTGTCATCGTGGTGGTCGACGAACGGCGAATCGGTGTCGCTGCCGCCCGCACGCAGCGCGGTCCGCGCTTCTTCCGCCAGTTTTTCGTAGTGTTTTCGGAAACGGCTCAGGTCTTTTTCGTCGAGTTCTTCGAGATCGAGCAGCGCGTTATGCGCGCCTTCCATTGCGCGGATCAGCTCGTCGAGCTTGATCTGCATCGCCGCCGTGTCGCGGTTCTGCGTGTTCTGGATCAGGAAGACCATCAGGAACGTGACGATCGTGGTCGACGTGTTGATCACGAGTTGCCATGTGTCGCTGTAGTGAAAGAACGGGCCGGTGGTCGCCCACACGATCACAAGGGCGACGGCCATCACAAAGGTGGCGGGCCTACCGGTCATCGTGGAAAGGTAGCTCGCGAATTTCGAAAACCACTTGCTGCTCATCACGATCTCCGGTAGTCGGGTCAATGTACCGGATGATGGCATAGACGGCGGAGTCGCTTCTTTCTACGGGTGTGACTTGCAGGCACTGAATGACCGTTTCAAAGAGGGGCGACTGTCTCTTGTGGGTCGGGTGCAGCCGACCGCCAGCTCGCGAATTTCATGCTACCTATGCCACTTGCGTGAGGCAAAGAGCGGCCAGTAGGGACAGCGAAATTGTGCGTCCGGGCGCGCGCGTGGGGTTTGGCGCACGGGTCGATCACTATCGCGGGTTAATCATCGCGGTCGGCGCCTTGGTCGCGATGGTTATCGCGTGGATGTCGCTTTCCGCTACACACGTCGGTCTTTACGACATAGGGTCGGTCATCTCGAGCAGTACCACGCTTGCGCAGGCCGCGATCGGGCAGACAATCGTGGTGCTCTCCGGCGGATTTGACTTGTCGGCGTCGGCAGTGGTATCGCTCTCTAACGTTCTCGCCGTTCGCTTCGTGCACGGCACGGCCCTTCAGCAATGGGGAGGCGTCGCCCTAATCATTGCGATTGGCGGGGGCATCGGCCTTGTCAACGGCGCAGTGATCGCTTGGTTCAGACTGCAATCGATCGTGGTTACGCTCGCCACGATGTTCATGGTGCAGGGGCTGACGCTGCTTATCCAAAATACACCCGGCGGCAGCATCGGTGAGCAGTTCGGCGGCTTCATCACCTCAGACCTGATTGTCGACAAAGTACCGATGTCAGCAGTAGTGCTCGTGGTTGCGCTCCTTATATGGTCGTTCGTGAAGCGTACGCGCTTCGGGGTGGGCATCTACGCGCTCGGCAGTGATCCCGACGGCGCTTACGCGAACGGCATGCCGCTCACGCGTTATCGAATCGCAACGTATGCGCTCGCTGGCATGTTCTACGCGGCCGCGGGCCTCTATGTATCGGCCCAGACGGGGTCGGCCGATCCGCCGGTCGGCCGGCCGCTGCTCCTGTCGATGTTCACGGCCGTCGTGCTCGGCGGCACGTGGCTTGGCGGTGGACGGGGCGGATGCGTTGGAACGGTGTTTGCCGCCATGACCCTGATGATCACCGTTAACATTTTGCTGGTACTGAATGTCTCGGCGTGCTACACGACGATCGCTGAAGCGGCGATTCTTATCTTGGCTGTGCTGGGGTCGTCGATCGGAAAGGATTCCGCGGCACATCATTGCGCACGGTACGCTTCGCAATGGATGAGAGCCGTGCGAACCGGCACCCGTGCGAAGGACGGCGGTGATGCGCGGCGCGTGAGCTTCGAAGTGGCCGACTTCCAATGGATCGAAAACAAGGAACTGAAGGGGCGCTTCGTCGGCGACTGGATCGAGCGCAATCGCGAATGGGTCAAGTACGTTGTACCGGCATACGCGCTCTTCATTGTCGTTATTGCGATTACCAGTTTTGTCTACGGCCCTTCGGTTCTCGCGAGCGCCAATTTTTATAGCAGTCTGCTGACCTTGACTCTCTTCCTCGCAATCCTCGGTCTCGGGCAGGGTGCAGTGATTCTGACGGGCGGACTGGACCTTTCAATGCCATGGTTGATCACGTTGTCGGGCGTGCTGCTCACTGGCCTCACATTTGGCGCGAACGGCGCGGCCACATGGGCGGTGCCCCCGGTGCTTGGCGTGGGTCTGTTAGTCGGCCTGTTCAACGGCTTCGGCGTTGTCGTGCTCGGCCTACCACCGATCGTTGTCACGCTTGCCGCTAACGGCTTGCTGCAAGGACTCACGCTGATCTACTGTAACGGTTCGCCGCAAGGGTGGGCGCCCCCAGTCATCAGCGATTTCACAAACGGCCACTTCGGTCCGCTGTCGCTCGCCGCGTGGAGTGTGCCGATTTTTCTTGCGGTGGCGCTGTTGTTACTGCATCGCACGCCGTTCGGACGGCGCGTCTACGCGGTCGGCAACTCGCAGATAGCGGCGAAGCTGGCGGGCGTGCGGGTGCGGGCGACGCTGATCGCGGTGTACTGCCTCTCAGGCCTGTGTTCCGCGATCGTCGGGGTGTTGCTCGCCGGTTTCAGCAGCCAGGCGTTTCTCGGGATGGGTGATCCTTACCTGCTGCCGTCGATTGCGGTCGTCGTGGTGGGTGGTGCGTTGATCACGGGCGGGCGTGGACACTACCTTAGCGTATTCGGTGGCGCATTGCTGCTCACCGCGCTTGGTACGCTGCTCGCAGGAACGACTGTGCCGCCAGCCGTGCGTGACATTATTAACGGCCTCGTCGTGCTGGCCGCGGTGATCACGCTGCGCGACAAGAAAGCATGATCGAGTAGGTAGGAACGATGCGCGGCGGGCCGTCTCTTTGCCGGGGCATGAGGGGCGCCACGAGTTTGCTTATGAGGTCAGCGGACACGCGCGATATTCGCATTGCGCGTGGCCGCTCGCTCGGGACGATGTACCCGGGGGACGCTGGACCGAGCATCAGTCCGCTGTCCTTGCGACGGCGGCCTGGATGACCGGACTACTTCGTTAACTGCCCATGGATGCCCGACGGCGCGACCGGCTGTAGTGAGTCGACAAGAGGCAGTCGTACTGGCTCGAAAGCATCAGCTCACGAAGTGCGCGCGGTGGCGACCACGACTGACGTCGTATGGCAAGAGCGACTTGTCTGGCCCGACGCTCGTGTATCCCAAGGCGGTTTCAAATGCCAAATGCAACGGCCGGGTCGATAACAATTCCCTGCCTGGCGCAGTCATCAATAAAGACTCGCCGGGCCGGCGCCAGCCGAGTGTTTTGCGAGGTCGCCGATTCGCTTCCCGCGACCACCGCGCCGGTTTGGGCGGAAGCGATACCTTCGCTATGGGCTGCCGATGACCATTCCGGCCCCTACTGCCTCAGAGTCCTTTGCCAACGGGAGTCGGAGTCGCATGCGAGGACGCTGCCATTTCGATTCCCCGTCACGGTGCTGTTGAGGCGACGTTTTTATCACCAATGTGTCAGAAAACGCCGCGGCGGAAAACTTTGATGCCCAGGCGCGGAGTCGGCGCGGGCTGTGACTGAAGCATAGCCCGACCTCGTTTTCCTCCTCTCCCCTGTAGAGAGCCGGACAAGAAAAGTTTTTGCTCAAGTTTGGCTCGCAGATGCCGAGATACTGTTTGTATTATGCATGCAAAATTCAATGGGTCGGGACTGCCGTCCGGGAGGTGTGCCTGTGCTTTGTCGCGTCACTCTAAAAGGGTACTTATCGTTTCCAACGCCATGTGCGGCATTTTGTGCATCGACCGCCGTACCGTCAGCGCCGCGACCGCGCCCGTCCGGGAATTCGGCTTGTTATACA
>NZ_JARESU010000196.1:0-11777 GCF_046027075.1 Paraburkholderia sp. RL18-085-BIA-A
GATCAGGGTTCACTGGTCTGGTCGTGCCCTCCGTACAGAACCCGCGGGAACGCTTGAATGGCTGCTTTGGACAAATCTTGAAGTCTGTTCTGGGTCGATCCGGGACAGTCGCAGACGGCGCGCGCACGCTATGGCCGCAGCCACCCGGATTTTTTCACTAACCAGCAGTTGCTAGATTCATAAGAAACGAACAAATGGGACAATATGACGGACCGGACATCATCGGGCAGGTCAAACTGGAGCATTACTGATCGCCGCGTCGCCCAGCACGGCAACAGACCATGAACGAACACGTCATGGCGTGGGCATCGGACGAGGCAACGGGAAAGCCTCGTTATATCTTCGAGTTAAGCGCGGCGGAGAACGGCGCTGCCTGCAATTGCCGATGCGCGAGTTGCGGTTCACCTCTCATTGCCGTGAAGGCCGGCGCAACCAAGTTCAAACGTCGCCCGCACTTCCGCCACGCGCAAGGGACGGAGCGGAAATCTTGCATGGTCGCGGCGGCTCGCGCCGCGTTCCTGTCAATGATTGAAAGCGCCGGCTATCTCGATCTGCCATCGACGCGATGTCCGTGTAACTGGACTCAGTGGGCACGTCTACACGCCTGGTCCGACCATCCGGCGGAACAGGTGAACATAGCATCGTGTTCAATCACCGACGAAGCCAAGGCCATTATTATTTTCGAAGACGGTCGTCAACTGCACGTAACCCTCGTTGGCGGACCCGACCGTGCGGCCGGCGGCGGTGGGGCTGCCACGGTCCAGATTCTGGTGGACGATCCGGCATTCGCTGCCTTGTCACCTGAAGAATTGCGCTCCCGAATGCGCCTTATGTTGAGCCATGGGAAGCCGAGCATGCGCAACAGCTTGGGGGTGGAAGTCCCCTGTCCAGCCTGATGGGGCGAAGGACTAGCGAACGCAAGGGCGTCGTCGCGAGGCGGGGTCTGAAGGAAGCGTGTAGCAAAGCCACGACCTGACGAAAGGCAAATCGAATAGCAGCCTGGCCCTTTTGTATTCGTCACAGTGACGTAAAATAGACCCCGTCGATCCGATCCGAGTCTAATATGCGTGACGTTACGAATAATATGACGGCCAAACCTAAGACAGAGCAGGTCAAGCGCGGCCGTGGACGACCGCGAAAGCCGGATGCGATGACCGGCGGGCAGCGTCAGGCTGCATACCGGGAGCGGCAGCGTGCGACATTAATTAACGTAACAGTAACGAAAAACATCCCGCCCCCTGACGAGGCCCATGACGCCCTGGTACGGGAGTGCGAGCGGCTGCGGGGAGAGCTGGCGCAGGCGCGACGCGAGCTTGAGGGGATGCCACGGGCCACGCAGCCAGCTTGCGATCCTTCGGACGTGGCTGCGATACTTGGCGCCCTCCACGCGCGCAGGACACCGATTCTGGCGAGCGACGCCTGAACCTGACGTTGAAGGGCACCCAGTTTTTCGCGCTGGAACGGCTGGTCGCGCACTTCAGCCTGTCTAAACCCGCGGTGATCGAGCGCCTGATCGACTGGGCCGACGACACGATTACGAAGTCACTTTACGACGACGAGACCGCATTTAACCGTTACATCGACCGTGCGTGACGAAAAATCGAGCGTAACCAGCGGCGCATTGTTGCGGGTACGGCAAAGGGTGTATTCGAGCGTCCGTTTCATGGCTCTCCCGATACTTAAAAATGGCCGCTAACCTGGCCGGCCAACACCCCGCGCAGCGGGGCCGCTGCCGCGGTTAAAGCTTTTCCGGTCAATCAGCAGACTTTTCAATCTGATGCTGGCTGTAGGTCCAGCCGTAGTCGTATTGATCCCTCGGCAACTCGCTTACCTGCAGCGCCTTATGCGCCGCAGTCAAGGCCAAGCGAAGCCAGCCAGCTGCGTGCGCCGCACGAGCCAAACCGAGTTCTCTGCGCTCCCACGGTCCAAATTCGGCATCGGTGTTCATCGCGGCAATCTCGCATCGCTCAATCAGCCCAGCAACGAGAGCGCGATGTTCGTCTTCGATCCTGCCGTCATTTGCGGCGAGTAGGTCAAACGCTTTCTGGATGGCATCGTAGAGTGCTGTGTGTTCCATTGCCTCTCCTTGCGCCGGCTCCGCCGGCTTTTCCTACTCGTGGTCGCGAAGGTCCGACAAGGACTCTTCCAGCGTATCCGCTGCGTTGAAGTGCAACTGCACGCTGGCGTCATCTAACGGTTCGCCTGACGGCATCTTGCGGGATTCAGCCGAGTCGCGGAGCACATTAATCGCCGCCCGCAGCGCGAGTGCTGTAGTCAATGTCGGCATCGTCTTTTCCCGTCTAACTGCGAATTTTATTGTCCCACGGAGCAAAATTGACGCCG
Source organism: Paraburkholderia sp. RL18-085-BIA-A (assembly GCF_046027075.1). Taxonomy (NCBI): domain Bacteria; kingdom Pseudomonadati; phylum Pseudomonadota; class Betaproteobacteria; order Burkholderiales; family Burkholderiaceae; genus Paraburkholderia; species Paraburkholderia sp. RL18-085-BIA-A. The sequence continues at coordinate 2,344 of NZ_JARESU010000196.1, forward strand.
AGCGCCGACATGCGATGTCGAGCGTCGTTCAGTGCAGCAATGAGGTCGGTCGCTCGGCGAACTTCCCTGCGAGGAGACTCGAATACCTGACGCTCGTCTTCATCCTCGCCGTAGTACACGGCGAACCCAAACCTTGCGCTGTAGTCACCGACTTCTGCAACACATCGATAAGGTGCCATCGCTGCGACGGTGGTATTTATCAATTGTGCGTCGGTTAGCTTGTCGATTGCCATAATTTCCCTACCTCCTCTCGTGCAGATTCTCTGTGTGCCGGCGCGGCCGGCTTTTCCTACTCGTGGTCGCGAAGGTCCGACAAGGACTCTTCGAGCGTATCCGCTGCGTCGAAGTGCAGCTGCACGCTGGCGTCATCTAACGGTTCGCCTGACGGCATCTTGCGGGATTCAGCCGAGTCACGGAGCACATTAATCGCCGTGGTCGCCCGCGAGAGCGCGGTTCACCAAATCAATGAGTTCGTCATCGTCAGCTGCCGCGAACTGGCCTACATCAATCATGAGTTTCATCGTTTTTTCCGTTCTATTTCTTCGGGACCATTTCAAGCGAACCGTCGCGAGCGTGCATGTCGAACTGCATGATCAGCTTCTCCGGTTCAGAAACGATGTTTGCGACCTTCACCGCGAATTCGATCGCATCAAATTTCGCCGCTTCGGAAAAGAAGCGCAGAAGGTAACGTCCATTCTTAAATTCAGGCAGGCCTCGGCTGTCGCCTTCCTCTAGGCTACGCTCGTACCATACCGCTAGGCCAGTCGACTCCGGGACGCAATGAATTGCGATATGCGATCCACTACCAAACCCCGAGCCGTCGAGTGTTGCATCAGTCACCGGGTACTTCGACCACAGGCTTTTCTGGGCGACTGCCATGTCAAACTTGTCCATATTCTCTCTTTTCCGATGGTCAGCTAACCGATTTTGATAGATCGAGTTTCAGCAACGTCGTCAGCTGAAACCCCGCGAGGGCCGCATCGAAGTTCGGCATGGTCCACTCGCAAACAAAAAATACCTGCTCCAACTGCGCAACGATGCGGTCGCAACTGTCGATCGACATGTTCATTTCACGCACTTCCTTAACAACGGCCTTCCGGTCGATCTTTGCCGAAAGCTGATGCCGCTGGACACGCCAAGCCGCAAGTTCTTCTACTGCTGTTGCAACGTGCCTTGCGGTCCAATCATCTGCGTCCGGCAAGAGCCGTGCGGCGATTTCTGTACTGGTGTAGAGAGTCGAAATGGTCATGGTCTGCTAATTAGTAGATGCTTGCGCAGCAGCGGGCGACGGACGCTTTCCCGATTTCGTTCGATCTCGTCAGATGACGCCATCTTTTGCCATTTGCTTGCGCACTCGTTGAATGCAAAGACGAGCAGCTTCTTCCGGCGTGTTGACGACCCAGCCGGATAACTCCCATCCGCCTTTGTAGTCGTAGTCGGCGGTGTAAAGTCTGCGTCCCTCTTTGTCGCGCACGACCACGAGTATCGTGCTGTTCTGCCAGGTGAACGTGGCACCTGAACTGACCGTATTTGCGACACTGGTCGTTGACGCGGAACCATAGACAGTGTTTCCGGTGTACCACCCCGAACCATAAGTTTGCGCAGTCGAGGATGACGTAGACGAGCCCAAAAAAGCGTTGTCGTCGCGGCTGGAGAACATGACCTCAATGACGCCCTTACCTGGTCCACGCTCAGCAATATCAAGTGATTTGCCAAGTTCCTGGACTGCCAGTTCATAGACAATCGCTGACAGGCCCGGCGACGGAGTGCGGACTTGGACTACGAACGGCGCCTGCTCCCTGAGCATGACATGCTCGCCGCTCCCAACCGACGATTGTATGGACGAACATCCGCTCAAAGCGGCAAGGATCACCAGTGGCAGCATGAACGCAAGTCTTTGTTTCAACATATTGGCTCCGCTTTTCCGGTGTTTCAGGGCTGGGAAGACTCTGCTGCAACGAGTTGCTTACGCAGAGCCTCCACCAGAGCACACGCCATCTTGTAGTGATGCTCAGACTTTCCTCGCCAAGTATCCCGTTCTGACTCGGCTCTTGCCAGCCGATCCCGCAATTGCTCGACGTTTTGCGCTGTCATGATGTTTTCCTTGTTGACCGCCGAGGCGGCTTTCCCTTCTCACAAACCGGCTGCGGTTCGTCGCACCCGCGCCGTTACTTTCGCTTTTGCCTCTTTCTCGAACAGTTCGTTCTCTGTAATTGCGTCCCCGAGATACATCGCCGTGACCCATCCACCGTGAAAGTCTTCAAACAGAGGCAAAGCCTTCTTCACAGCGTTCCGCTGCTCCTGATCGTCCGGTAGCTCAATGACGACCGTCAGGTATTGCTTACCCATGATAGCTTCCAATCGGCATCCGGCCGTCGCGGTGCGCGCAGCGCGCGCCACTGCTTTTCCGTTACGTTCAGCCAGCGTTACTGCCGTGCACGCGTGGCGACCATGTGGGTCGCGACTACTCGGCGAATGTCACACAAGATCTTCCGACCAACGATCGAGACCCTACGCTTACCTCTCGGCATCAACGCGAGGGTGTTACGTTGGCGGCGAATTCGACTAGAGCGTTTCACGTTTCGGTTGTTTTCCGCATCTGTTGGTGGACTCCCTGCAACCACTGAATCTGCTTACGGAGCGGATTCTTTGTCGCTTCCCACTCTTCCTTCAACAAAGTGCGAGTGTCGAAGACTGCCAAGTCGGCCAACGCGCGCCAACTCGTGTATCGATTAGGCGGGACAAGTTTTCCAGGATCGAGCAAATCCCCAAGCTTTTCAAGTAGTCGATTGCCGTCAACGTCATTAGGTTTGAAGCGAAGTTTGATTCGATTCAGATAGTGAAGTGCATCGTATTTAAATTGATGGAGCGCAGGTGCCAGCTCAGCTTTCTTCTCTTGGCTGCCCTCGGCGTTGAAGTCTTCATAGAATTCAATCCATTCGTGCGCTTTGGTCACATACTCCGTGATATCCGAACGCAGCTCGTTGATCCAGGCTTGCCTGAATTCGGAGATCTTTACCCCTCTCGCGATAATTGCTGCCGTAATCGCGCCGATCATTACCCACAGCGTTGCCAAGATTCAGCCTCCTTCCTTTATGAATTAGCCGCTTTTCCGACTCAACGGTCGTACGTCACGTCATTGAAAACAAAGGGCACACCCTGCGTAGCGAGGCGCGCCAGTCGAATGGCCACGGCGCGGTAGAACTCCCCTTTGTCGTCGTTCGCTACAAGCGCCATCGTGTCGAGACAATCGCTCCAGCGACCCGGACGCCCCTCCTTCAAGGTGAACCGGCCGGTTTCGTGCCAGTCAACCTGAAGGTGCAGGACGCTTTCAAGTCGTTCAGTTTCGATTTCTTCGGGCGTGCGAAGGTGCTTTCTTACTTCTCGTTGGAATGTCATCCGATAGTCCTTTTCAGAGGCTTCGCGCGCCGTCCAGATGCGCCATTATTGGACCCTCACTCGCCACCGGAATTTCCTCGCCGTTAGTGAGATGTACACGCAGAACGCCACCGGCAATGTCGGTGGGCAGCACATGGGCAATGCAGTTCAACCGGACGTAGCTGGTTCGTTCGTCAGTTTGATGAGGGTATCGGAACTCAACCTTGATATGCGGGCCAAGGATTTCAAGCAGGCTCGCAAGCGGCGCTGTCGAGAACGCATCGGCGCTCTTTGGCGAACCAACTGGCGTTGCCAGGGTGATTCGACTCGACGGGTCATCGACTCGCGGAGTGACGCGAACGATCGCGTCAGTCGCGACGTACGTATATCCTTTGGGGGCGAGTGAGGCGCTACCAGAAGGGAGTTTCACGAACGGCATAGCTGTTCCATTTTCTTATGCCGGCTACCGGCCAGCGAGCGGGGCGCTCGCGCGCCGTATGTTTTTCTTGTCATGAGGCCGGGGCCGCTATTCCTTTGTAAGCGCCGCATGCTGCTTCTGCGCCTCCTCAAGGCTATCGAATCGCCCCTGGTGCTCCCGGCTCTGCCAGAGCATGAAAGATGACACGCCCGAGACGACGTAGCGGCCGATCGTCCAGCCGCTCGCATGCGACCACCCATAGGGCGAATCCTGCTTCCACTCGCTTTCAGCTACGACTTCAGACATGCTCTTTTCCGGTCAATCAGCAGACTTTTCAATCTGATGCTGGCTGTAGTTCCAGCCGTAATCGTATTGATCCCTCGGCAACTCGCTCACCTGCAACGCCTTATGCGCCGCAGTCAAGGACAAGCGAAGCCAGCCAGCTGCGTGTGCCGCACGAGCCAAACCGAGTTCTCTGCGCTCCCACGGTCCAAGGTCGGCTTCTGTGTTCATCGCGGCAATCTCGCATCGCTCGATCAGCCCAGCAACGAGAGCGCGATGCTCGTCTTCGATCCTGCCGTCATGCGCGGCGAGTACGTCAAACGCATTCTGGATTGCATCGTGGAGTGCTTCGTGTTCCATCGCTTCTCCTTGCGCCGGCCACACCGGCCTTTCCAGGTTGGTTTGGCTCGGCGCGCTTTCGCATCAACGCACGGATCGCGTCATCGACGATTGCGCGGAGTACATATTCAGGTCCGTGAGGAAGCAGAGCTGCGAACGCCTCGCCCAAAGAATATGCGACCTCGGCCACGTCTCTTTCGCGAACGATTACGCGGAGGCCTGCCGTCAGCTCTGCTTCCAGGTCCCGCCCGTTCATTCGAAGTCCAATCGTGACCATGACACGCTCCACGAACTTACAGAGCTTTTCCGTTTTACCAAATGGTTTTCACGTGCGCGTAGGCGCGGATTTTTTCATCCTTCGTCACCAGCGGGACTGCTAGCTTGCGCGCGGTTGCCACAATCATCCGGTCTGCCGGATCTTTGTGGAACTCGCCTGGCAACTCAACAGACTTGACTGCGATTTCGGGATCGACCGGGATGAAGCGCACCGCTTCGATAGCCGACACCGTTGCGAGCCAACTTCCCACGTCCATCGACAGGACCAGTTTCTCGCGTTCAACAAGCATTGCAATCTCCCACGCGGAGATTGCGGATACGATGATTTCGCCGCCGACAAGCTCGCGCTCGATGGCGGCTTTCGCCTTCTTGCTCAGCGTCGGATCGCCGGCCACCCACCACACCAGCGTGTGCGTATCCAGAACGATCACTGCGCTGCCTCCCACTCAGCCTCGGCTACCGGGTCCGTGGGGTTGTCATAGCGCACCACCGAGCCACGAAGCACGTCCAGCGGGTCGCGTTCGATACCCCGATAAGTGCGTACTTCGATCGCGGGCTTGCCGTGATCGGTGACGATTACGCTTTCACCAGAGGCTTCGACCTGCCGGAAGAACTCAAGAGCTTTGGCCTTGAATTCGGACTTGGAAACCTGATTGCCGTCCATGATTCACCTATAGTCATTACCCATAGTCATTATTATAGCAAATGTGACTATCGGCGCAAGTCATTTGTGGCGAAGCGCAAACGTGTTAACGGCCCCAACCGGCACCGTCTTTAGGTTTATCAGGCCAATCAAATGACCCGCGCCACGATAGCGCCAAGGCGCACGGGATCGCTGTCTACGATCCGCTTCACTGCCGACAAGCTGCTCAACCCAAGCAAGCCACGGATCGTATCGAGATCGACACCGCTCCTGCGGAGGTTCACCGCAAACGTGCGTCGCGCTGCACTCGCTGAGCCGCTTTCGATTCCGGCCTGATGATGCAAATGGCGGTAGATGTTACAGACTCTCACACGAGTAGCTGATCTTCCCGGTGGACGTGTGCCGCCGCGTGAAAAGCAACGGCGTGCCAGTCGCCGCGAGAAAAAGTGGACCGGCGTTGTCCAGGCCACGGTACGCCTGCGGCCTGGTTGTGACGCCGTGCCAGCGCGCTATCCGCGAGGCTAGGTAGGCATCGAGTGAATGTGTGACGTATCGAGCCACCCAGTAGAGGTCCCGTTCCTTGCCGTTGAACGCTGCCTCGGCACGCAACACGCTGTCACGCCGTACCGATCCGTCTGCATTTAGGTAGTCAGACACCAGAAGCCGAGCAGTCTCGCTTGGCTGCAATCCAAGCCCGTATGCGACTGCGAGCAGTGCCACGTCGCGCTGGGGAGATTGACCAGTTACGGCGGCGACCTTGACCATATGAGCGAACTGATGCTTCTCAATAACCGGAGCTTTTGCCATATCGGAATGTGCGTGTAGGGGTAGCGCATTCTGATGCAGTATCGCGCTCGGAACGCCAAAACGGCCCGCAGACGCCCGTACTTCCTCGCGTCCTCGGAAAACCAGACCGGGTGTGTCGGACGGCGCAAAATAGGTGCGGCTTGAACCGTCGCTCGCGCATCGCGCGCAACGCGTAAAGTGACGTCAGCGCTTTCGCGGTACGAACAATGCTGCCGACACATTTTTTCGGAGACGCAACATGGAACGGACTTTCGAGCAGACAGTATCCGATCTGCGCATGCTGCTGCGCGACGAGCCTCACTCAACGACGGCCGACGTGGCGGACGGTGCGGTCGTATTTCTCGCTGGCGACGAACTGCGGGGCGTTTTCCTGAGCGCCGATGAGCCAGACGGATTGGATCAACCGTTTAATGTCGACGCATGGTTCGTCGGTCAGATCGAAGAAAAGTTTCGCCAACCCAGGTTCACACACCGGCCGTCGCTGAGCGCGTGGGCATTCGATGCCCCGCCGGCTGAAGTAGCCGACTGAAGGGCAGCACCCGTTCTGGCCGCCCTCAGCCGTCCGCGAGCAACGACCCCTGCCCGTCCGATACGGTCGTATCCGTTATCGCTCTGGAATCCTTCGTGCCGGTTCTGACAGTGCGTGGTGGCAGCGGATACGGTTCGGCAAACAATGCTTCGGCCGGATACAACCGGAGAAACGAGTACGCCTCATCTGTATTGCGGCACGCCAGCCACGATTCATATTCAGTGGAAGGCACAATCACCACTGAGCGTTTTTCCGATCCCGGTCGGTGAAACCTCTTCATCAACGGATGCTCGTCGGCATTCACTGTCAGCATGGTGAAACTGAGCGCGTCGGCACCGTCTGGCTCTTTCCACGAACGCCATAGACCTGCGATCGCTAGCGGTTCGCCTGATGCAAGGCCGATGCGCCAGCGCACCGCCTTGCCGGTCTCGTAATCCGGCTCGTAAAACCGTTCCGTAGGAATAAGACATAGCTGAAGCTTCGTCCAGGCGCTGCGAAAGCTGCGCTTCTGCCCGATCGACTCGGCACGGGCGTTCATGGTGTCGAACACTTTTACGCCATCGGGAATGTGTCTGCGAGGCACGATTCCAAATGTGGCGGGGTCGGTAGTAAATGCGTCATTGACGCGCCTCACGATTGGCGCGGTGTAATCCTTGTAGATCTCGCGAGGATAGTCGAAGTGCGGCTCGGGAAAGAGGCTGAATGACTCAAATCGCACAACCGGATTCGATTCGTAGCTCGTGCACATGGGTTCCCCTCAGGCTGGGTTCGGACATTCAGGACATGATACTGCGCGGACCGACCCGAAGGCCCACTCGGGCGGTCAGGCCATTACATCTGGAAACGCGACAGACGTGGGGCAGCGGGCTTGCCCCGCCCGACCAAATATACGCAACGTAAAAAAAATCCCCGGGGGTTAGCCCGGGGATGTCGATAGATCTACTGTCCGCGTCACGCGGCTACTGCAAACAGGTCAAGCTGCGGCGCATCGCGGCGGACGCGAGCCTGATGCCCACCCTCGCTGATGCAGTTCGCGACAAGGTGCGCGTCCAGCTCATGCGGAGTGAGGTTGAGGCGCTGCGCGAGCCTGCTGAAATACTGCCCCCGTTTCGCCATGTCCTGATACCGCTGCGCCATTCCGACCGGCAGCTTTACGATCCCTTCGTTGAGCCAGAAACGCGCTGATTCGATTGCATCGCGGTTCTGCGTTTCCAGCATGAATGCCGTGTCATACGTACATGTCACAAACACACACGCGGCCTCAGCGTCGACCTCAAACTGCGCGGCCTCCTCGAAATACACCGTCTGCTCGCCGCCTGTGGTTCTGGCATATCGACTGGGTCGCTCCGGATGCAGATAGCGGTTCCACTGCTCCGCATCGAAATCACGAAGCCCCGTGGACGGTGCATCCTGATCGTACTGCCCCGCCGGATACCATCCGTGCAACACGATGTCGGTCTTGGGCATTGGCTCGATGTGAGGCACGGGATACCTGCGACCGAGGACATTCACATCGTGCCAGACGGAAAGCGCGGGAAATGCATGCGGCGCGTAGTGATGCATCGACAGAAAGAAGTCAATCGCCACGAGTTGCTGCGGCGTCACGAACTCAAATTGCGGCTCGCATAGTTCGCGGTTGTGCTCCGTGTCAGGGATGAGTCCCGACGCCAGCTCTCCCGAGTGAACATCCGCCCGCTCTCGTTCGTTGGCGTCAATCGTCAGTATCATTCTCAGCATATTCAGCCGCTCGCCCGAACGGTAGGTGTCGGCCTGAATTCGCGTGTATCCCGCCTCGCTGATGGTCCGTCCAACCAGCTCACGACGGGATAGATCCCATTGGATGGCGAGGAGGTAGTTTCGAAAGTCGTTCAGCGGTTTCAGATGCGCGTGTTCAGCCTCCTGCACCATGAATTCCATCGACTTGTCGCGATCGCCTGAAACGCAGCAGAAAGCACAGCCGAACCTGGAACCACAGGCAGCGCGCGCCCCACTCTCGCCCATCACAACGCCACATACGCCGCCGTTGCCCGCGCGGTAGATGTCGGATAGCTTCGTGATCGTCGAAGGCGCCAACGAACTCGGAAACGGCAGGATCGACGGGTCAGCAAGGCAACCCAGCATCTCCCAGACGTGATCGCTGGTCCAGTCTCTCAGAGGCGACAGTGACAATGAGCCCGAGGCCTGCCTGGTAGCGACCTCTGCCTGTTCGTCTCTGGCAATCATCGCAATGCTTCTGGACTGGCTTTCGTCGAGGCGATTCCCGATCACCGAAATCACCTCTCTCACACCAGCCACTTCAGCGCTCTTCTCCAGACGCGCGCGAAGCCTGCCTTGCGGCTGAACCTTCCAGGAATCGGCGCACTGCCTCATGCGTTTGCCGTTGCGAACTCCATTTTCAGGCGTTCTGACCAGGGTTCCGCGACCGATCGTCTGCACCACAAATTGCGATGCAAGCGACGGTTGGGTGAGGTGTACTTCGACGGGCAAGCCTGAGTCGTCGACAAACATCGTCACCTCTTCCAGCAGAGAATGAAGGAAGTTGGCGGTGCTTGGGTTGTCGATGGTTGTATCCGCAGACGTGATGTAGTGCTTCACGTCTGGTTTTGCCTGTCTCGACCGTCTTACCGCTTCAAGCATCAGGACCATCGCGCAAGTACTGTCTTTGCCACCGCTTAGTCCGGCCGCGAGAACATACCCCGCTCGATATATGACTGCATCGACGAAATCGCGCGCTCCATCAGGGCGAAAATGTCACGTTCCAT
>NZ_JARESU010000197.1:0-11752 GCF_046027075.1 Paraburkholderia sp. RL18-085-BIA-A
GCCCCCCCCCGCCCCCACCCCCCCCCCCCCCCCAACCCCCACCCCCCCCCCCCCCCCCCCCCGCCCCGCCCCCCGCCCCCCCCCCCCCCCCCCCCCCCGCCGGGAGAACCGGGCGCGAGACAACTGCGCCCTGAGCCATGCGCTAGTCAGCGCGCTCGGGAACCGGCAACTGCAGCCAGTCCGTGTAGAACGCCTCAATGTCCGGCTCGAAATCGTGAATCACCGGATACCACGGCGTCGGCGCTTCGACGTCGTGCATGGTTGCGCAACTCGGACAGTAATACTCGCGGTAGACCTGCCACTGGGTGTCAGGCGCCATGAGCTTGGGATAGACTTCGAGCATGGCCTCCTCTGTGTCGCGCACATAGACGTTGGCATACAGTTTCCAGTTTTCGCGGTAGTCGCAGAATTCATGGCCGCAGTCGCATTTGACCCGCCAGTGTTTGCTCTTCGCGGCCTGCACGATATGCAGGTGCGGTCCAAGCGGCAAGACAATCTTGTCGGGCCACGAGACCTTCCCCTGCAACACTTCGAGATACTGGCTAAAGCGCTCATGATCCTTCGGCATGGACAACATGCGTACGGTCGTATCCCAGTCGAGTCGTCCGTCGACCAGATTGCCGACCTGTTCCTTCGTGTAAGCAGACATTTCGCTACTCCTTGATTCGCTTCGATATCGATACCGGCATGGATTACTCTTCGACCTGAACCACCGTGGTCACGTCGGGCAGCAACGAGAGATCCATCCGGTATTTCGAGCCGTAGGACGGCACGTCCAGTTCTGCCTCGGTCATGTTCCAGTCGGCAGGCAGATCCCAGAACTTCCGGAAGTTGTTGAGGAATTTCTCCGACAACCCGAAGCTGGTCGCGAACATGTGGCGCACCGGGCGCGACGCATGTTTGGTGAGGACACGCTCCCGCTCTTCCTTCATCCATTCCCGCGTCGGCAACGAGCGCGCAAGCCGTTCCTTACGGATTTCGCCGCGGCGCTTCAGGGTCTTTTGCGCATCGACTGTCCAGATCCCCGATGCGTCCTGCGACAACACCGCGCCATACACCTTCTCGGCAAACTCGGGGAGCAGAAAACCGTTGTTGAGGTCTTTTGCGATGGCTTCCGTTTCCCGATCGAGCGGATCGCCAAAGCCCGGACCGCCGCGCAGGTAATTGAGGTACAGGTCGTGGTTTTCGTAGCAATCCTCCGTCGTCATGCATTGCTTGTCGCGCTTGACCCTGGAAGTCGCATCAATGTGCCGCTCGTAGTCCGGTTCGTCGGGATTCGTGTCGCCGCCGAGGGGCAGCGAGAGCCCCTGCGCGATGCGCTCTTTCAGGCCCGTCTTGTGCGCCTCGAACCGGTAGCCGGTGGCAGACGGATAGCCGCCCATGAACCCCCAGTCACTGTTCATGTAGCCATTGCCCATGAAGAACATGGTCCAGTCCTGGGCCTTCCAGACCATGCGCAGCGTTTCGAAGCCACAACCGCCGCGGTACTTGCCATAGCCACCGGAATTGGCTTTGACGTTGCGTCCGAGATAAAGCAACGGTTCGGCCATCTCCCAGATCTCAATGTCGCCCATGTCGCCTTCCGGGTTCCAGATCGCGGCGGCGTGGTTGAGACCGTCCCTGATGGCGCCGGCGCCCGTGCCACACGACGAGGCCTCGAAGCTGTTGACCGCGTGCACCTCACCGTCCTGATTGATGCCGCCGCCTTGCAGCCAGTTCGAAGTATTGGCGTTGCCGGCGTTGACTTCTTCCAGATAGCCACGGCTGAAGTACGCCTGGCCGAGCCCCCGCCACATGGCACTCCACCCCGATACCAGGAAGTGCCATGCATAGGCGTGCCCGGTGCGGCGATCGTCCGGGTTCATCCATGTGCCCTTGGGCAGGCGGAACTCCGTGCCGAAGTAGGCGCCGTCGTTGATGCGCTGTGTCGGCACCAGGGTCTGGGTCATCATGACCCAGATGCCACTCGTGAACGCCACGTGGTGGGCGTTATAGGTGTGCCATCCCCAGCGGCTCGCGCCTTCGAAATCCAGCCGCCATGTGGCGTCGGGCCTGATCGTCATTTCGACCGGCGAGTGCATGATGGTGTCGATCTTGGCAAAGGCCGAGGGTGTCTGGATATCTTCGTGGGCGTAGGGCACATCCACAAAGGCGACCTTGCGGTATTTGCCCGGCAGCGTCATTGCCTTGATGCGGCTTTGCAAGCCACGACGGCCCTCTTCGATGACCTCGTAGCTGAACTTCTCGTAGGCTTCCAGCCCCTCGGTGGCGACGATCTCTTCGACCATGTCGCGGATCATGTGACAACCGGCGATCCGGGTGCGCTCGTCGAGGATCCAGTATTTCGGAGTGCGCACCGAACGCTGGCTTTCGTGCAGCCAGTCGCGCAGCGGCTGGTCGTTTACGCCGGTCTTGCGGCAGGTGATCTGATAGCCGTCGCCGAAGCGCTGGACCTGACCCGTCGACATGGAGCCCGGCGTCACCGCACCGGTGTCGATCACGTGCGTCACCCCGCCTACCCAGCCGATGAGCGTACCGGCCCAGAAAATCGGCACGATCGTCGCAATATCGCAAGGGTGAACGTTGCCGATCGAGCAATCGTTATTGGTGAACATGTCCCCCGGATTGATGCCCGGGTTGTCCTCCCAATTGTTCTCGATCATGTACTTGATCGCGGCGCCCATCGTGCCGACATGGATGATGATGCCGGTCGAAGTCAGCACGCAGTCGCCGACCGCGTTGTATAGCGTGAAGCACAGTTCCCCTTCCTGCTCAACGATCGGCGAAGCAGCGATCTTCTTCGCGGTTTCGCGAGCATGCACCAGACCGCCGCGGATCTTGGAGAACAGCTTCTCGTAGCCGATTGGGTCCTTCTCGCGCAACTCGAGCCGCGCGAGCCCGTTGTAATGGCCCGTCTTGCTGGTGCGCTCCATGATCTCGGCGCGGAACGCTTTCAGGGTCTTGCCGTTGGCAAGCAGTTCGGGATGGCCAACTTCCTTGGATGACATGAGGTTCATTTTCGTCTCCTTACTTCACTTCTTGCAGATGGAACAGACGGTGCTTGTCGAGCGTGGTTTCGAAACCATCAGGCACGACGAATGTGGTGGAGGCGGACTCGATGATGGCCGGCCCGACGATGTGGTTGCCCGCCATGAGGGACTCCATCTGCCAGATGTCGGCTTCGACCCACGTCTTGTGGCGATAGAACGGGCGCTTGCCGAGATACGCAGACTCGGGAGGTGTTTCGCCCGCCTCCGGATCCTCAGGCAGCACGGGCTTCTGCGTGGCGACAAGGCCGCGCATGATCGCGCCAGTGGCGCTGAAGCCCAGTTCCGGTGAGCGGGCGGAACTCGCGTACACCCGCGAGTAGGTCTCCTCGAACGCGTCGGTAATCTTCTTCCAGTCTGCGGGGGTGGCAGCACCACTGATCGGCGAAGTAATCTCGAGGTCGTTCAGTTGTCCCATGTATTGCATCCGATAGCCGGGAAGCAGGGTGATGTCTTCCAGCTTGAAGCCGTTGATGACGAACTCCTCGACGACCTTGTCGGCCAGTTCCTTCCACGCTTCCTGGATGACCGAGCAGGCTGCCGCCTTCTGTTCGTCGGGCGCGTCCGGCGCGACCGCGATATCCACGCTCTTGTCGTAGCGGTACTCGAAGTCGGCGCATGCGCAGCCGAACGCAGAGAATCCGGCGGCCCATGCAGGGACGATCACGTCCTTGAAGCCCAGGCCTTCCGTATATCCGTAGGTATGCACAGGTCCAGCCCCGCCGTACGAGAAGCACACGAAGTCGGTGGGGTTGTAACCCTTCGCGCTGATGTTGGCGCGCAGGTACTCGTGCAGGCTGAGATCGAGCAGTTCGATCACGCCTGCAGCGGCATCCTCCACCGAGAGGCCAAGCGGATCGGCGATCTGTGCCTTGATGTGTTGCCGTGCGCGCTCGACGTCGAGCTTGATCGCGCCGCCGAGGAAGTTGTGGGGGTTCAGATAACCCAGCACCACATGGCAGTCGGACACCGATACCGTATCGAGTCCGCTTTCCGGCCAGCATGTGCCGACGCGATAACCCGCGCTGTCCGGGCCGAGCTTGATGGAGCCGCTGTAGGGATCAAGCCGCACAAAGCTGCCGGCACCCGCGCCCACCGAATCCATCGCTACCAACGGCAGCGACAGCACGAGACGGGCCATGTCCGGATCGGAGGCGATCGCAAAGTTGCCCTTGGTGATCAGCGCCATGTCGAAACTGGTGCCACCGATATCGCTGCATGCGATGTTCTCGTAGCCCAGTCTTTCGCCAAGCAGCCGCGAGCCGATCACTCCTCCGATCGGACCAGAGACAATCGTACGGGCGAGCTCCTTGGCCTTCCAGCTGATCGTCCCGCCGTGCGTGGCCATCACCCGCAGATCAAACCTGGCCCCGTGCTTCCTGAAGCGGTCGCTGACCTTCTTCAGCGTCTGCCGGGACGGTTCGGCCGCATAGGCTTCGAGAATGGTGGTGTTCGTGCGGTGGCTTTCCTTGCGCGACGGGTAGTAGTCGACCGACGCGAAAACCGGCATGTCCACGCCGATTTTCTTCAGTTCATCGCGGCAGACATCGCGAGCGCGTTTTTCGCTCGACTCATTCTTGTGAGACTGCAGGAGACAAATGGCAATAGCCTTCGATCCGGCATTCACGAGCTCGCGCGTCGCCTTGCGCACCTCGTCTTCGCGCAGGGGGATCACGATTTCACCCTGAACATCGGTGCGTTCGGTCACCCCCCGCGTACGCGAAAGCGGGACCAGCGGTTCGTCGTAGCGGTGGGTGTTGAGGTGGATCCGTTCTTCCAGCGCGTAGCCGAGATAACTCTGGATGGCCCGTCCCATGGAGTGAATCTGCTCGAAGCCTCGATTGCAAATAAGCCCGACATCCAGGCCCTTGCGCTGAACGACGCGATTCAACATCGCCGTACCGGAATAGACGCAGGTCACCAGTTCGGGATAGACCTCGTCCACTTCGCGCGCCCACTGCGCCAGTGCGTCTTTGGACGACTCCAGAATCGCCAACGACTCGTCTGCGGGATTGCTTTGGGCCTTACCAACCACAAAGCGGCCATCCGAGCGCACGAAGAAGGTATCGGTCATCGTGCCGCCGGCATCGATGCCCAGTACCTGGACGTGTGAAAGTTGCTGTTCCATTAGTGTCTCCAGCTCTCCTTGATTGAACATCGCCTCGACGGGGAGGCGCGATGCGAAGCGGTTATTGCGATTCGCTTCGGAGGAGCTAAAGGCAAGGGCTATGCCACTGACCGCCGAATCGGCGTCTTGTCGGCAAACTATTGAATGGAATGGCTTTGCGGGGAACTACCGGCTTGCTCGCGGTGGGCGAGACCGTCGCACAACGACCGGTTCCTGAACGGTCGGCCGTTTGGAGAGCGGAATTCGAACGCAAGTCTGACGGAGAGCGTGACGTGCGAGAACCAGTAGACCGTATTCAACGTCATCGACTGACGCGCCGGCTGACCCCAAGGTCACGCACCAAGGCGTACTTCCGGATCTTCTGATACAGCGTGCTTTTTGCTATCCCGAGCTGCGCGGCCGCCTCGGTCAGGTTGCCCTGGCATTGCTGGATCGCAAAACGAATCGACTCTGCTTCCGCCATTTCCAGCGAGCGGATCTTTTGGCGCGCAAGCGCAGACATCCCAGAGGACGCCGTCTCTCGGACACGCCCAGGAGAAACGGCCAAAGCACCGATCTCGGGCGGCAGCTCGGCAACTGTCATGATTCCGTCGCGGGCCATGAGTACCGCGCCCTCGATCGCATTTCGCATCTCACGGACGTTACCCGGCCAAGTGTAGTTCAGCAGGCATCCATACGCCACATCGTCGAAGACGGCATGGGTCACGCCGTACCGCTTGCGCGAGACACTCAACCAGTGTTCGATCATCTCGGGCAAATCCGTCTTGCGTTCGCGCAGCGGAGGTATCGAGATGTTCGTGACGGCCAGCCGGTAATACAGATCCATGCGGAATTTCCCGTCAGCGACGTCCGCACGCAGGTCGCGATGCGTGGCGGCGATCAGACGGAAGCCGACCTTGCGAGGCGTGTTTTCGCCCAACCGGTAGATCTCCCCTTCCTCCAGCACACGCAGCAGATGCGGCTGGATGTCGAGTGGCATTTCGCCGATCTCGTCGAGGAACAGCGTGCCGTGATTCGCCGCTTCGATTTTCCCTGTCATGCCTGACCTGCGTGCGCCGGTAAACGCGCCTTCGGCATAACCAAACAGCTCACTGCTCAACAAATCGCGGGACAAGCCACCGCAGTTCAGCGCGACGAAGGGGCCGTCTGCCCTCGAGCTGGTCTGGTGAATGCCTTGCGCGAACAACTCCTTGCCAACGCCGGTTTCACCCAGCAGCAGTACCGGGACCGAGGCTTTAGCCAGCTGCTGCGCCTTCTGGATAGCCGCCCGCAGTGCAGGGCTCGTGCCGACAATGCGAGAGAACGCCGCGGCAGGCGTGGGCTCGGCGACCGGCATCGCTTCGGATAACGAAGCGGCGCGCCGACTGGCAGCCGGCGCAATCAACATGAAACCGAGCGTGTCGGCACCTTCAGTAACGCGTTCAATTCGTGCGAGGCGCAACCACGCCGGTGATTGCGGCGACATGGAGCCACCGGCAATCCTGGCGATGTCGGGGATCGGAAAAGCGTTGTCCAGTGCGCCTGGAACGCCAAGCCGCGCAAAGGCGGCTGACGCTTGCGGGTTGGCTCTGACGAGACGTCCGGACTCGTCCACCGCGACGACGCCGTCCGTACGTCCGGAGCAGTAAGCCATGCAACGCTCCATCAGGCGCAGACGGCGCTCCATTGCGAACTTCCCAAGCCGGCTCTCGATACGCCCGGCCATCGAGACGATAAACGCCAGGCTATGCTGGCTGTAGGTTTGCGCAAGGCCCGAGACATCAAGTACGCCGAGTACGGTGCCGTCAAGCGGATCGCGGATCACCGTGGCAGAGCAAGTCCACTGCTTGATACCCGCGCAGAAATGCTCCGAACCATGGATCTGGACCGGTTGCTGCAAAGCGAGGGCGGTGCCGATCGCGTTGGTGCCGCAACTGAGTTCAGTCCAGTTACAACCCGGTATCAACCGGACCTCGCCGGCGGGTTCAACGATGCGCGCGTCGCCGGCCAGTTCGAGGATCATGCCGTCCGGATCCGCGAGCAGCAGAATGGTCCCCGTCTGCGAAATTAACTCGCGTGTCTGCTGGATAATCGGCGCGCTGGCATGCATCAGGCGGTCGCTCCTGACGCGCAAGTCGAACAGAGCCCCTTCTTCAAGCGGTAGTGGGGCGCCTGCCGCATCGGGAGCCACGCGGCCATCAAGGCAGCGATGCCAGGAATCGTCAACGACGCCACGGAGGGCACCCGAGGGCCGCTTGTCACCTTGAATCAAACGCTCCCACGACGCCATGACGCTGGCGTCCCGGTCGGGACTTGAAAACCAGTCCATTGGCGTGCCGGTCTCTTTCATGCGATCTCCATGTGAGCAGGAGTACCTCACCCGATCAGAGGCTTCGCCTTGCCATAAGGCGTTTTCTTTTTTGCCCCGGGATGCGCAATTGCCTCAGTCGATAGGCCGCCGCCCCAGCGCGCGTCGCGAGCGCCAGGGCGCGACTCTACGGCGCGGATGTGCCCATCAGCGATCAATCACGACGCGGTCGCCATACAGGGGCGGACCTCCGTCTGAATTCTATTCCTGAAATACAGCACCGTCCGGAAATCGAACGCTTTGCGCAACTGGCAACCGTTCAAGCACCATAAAAAATACACAAATATACATAAAATCAACGACTTGGTATCAGCGCGGCGATGATGGCATGGCCCATGCGTTTGACTGGGCCAAGGCGAGCCGCATGATTGATTGCGCGCTCGGTCTCGTAGCAGAAAAGCGCTCACCATAGCGCGACAGGAAAGAGGTCGAAGGAGAAGACGATGAACACCGGTCAGAGATCCCTCCGCTTGCTGGTCGAAAAGTGGCTGGCGCCCACTCCGGCGAGGCCGGCTCACGTCACACGGTTTAGTCGCATGGGTACGAATCAGAGACGCTATGTGCGCGTCGAAGCGTTACATTCAACCGGTCTGCTGGCGATTTTTTTCTTCAGACACGATGACGGATCGTGGTGTGTATTCCCGCCCGGCACGGAAAGCCCGACCATGAGGGTGTGATCTGCTTCAGGAGATCATGACCGAAATTGAGGTGAGTGTTTTGACAGATGTCTCCGACGGGGACCAAGCATTGGAAGCAGTCGACTTACCACGGGAGGGAACTGTACGCGCGCCTACTGTCGGGGTGTAGTGGTCAAGTTATTTCGGACAGGCCGATAGGTTCTTTCACTGTCGGTTTCGCCTCGTAGGCGGCAGGCGACAGACAGCCCAAAGTCGAATGCAAGCGGACGGCATTGTACAAGCCGTCAACACAACATCCATATTACCGAGTCGCGGGAAGTTCTCTATCGCTGGCACCCGTGGTGCGGACGTACGGTGTGGATTTTCAACACGGTAGAGAAGAACTGAGAGACTGTACTGCGCTGTGCGCTGGATTCGCTCGAGACGGCGCGTGTATCGGAGGTACCGCGGCGGATGTTCGATCCGGTCGCCTGTTGTCACGTCACTTTCGCCATCTCTCCCGTTCGCTGACCAATTCCAAGAACTGGCAACATAAGCAGTACTTTGCATATCGGTCAACTTTCCTCTGCGGCCCTTACTGCGACACTCACGAACCAACCGAAGTCAAGGCACAAATTTATTCACCGCCGATTGCAGTGACGATAGTATTTTCATCGCCATTGCAATCGGGCGAAATTCTCGCTGTTACCCGACGTACTGTCTGCCGATCGCAGGCGTACCTCATCGCCTGAGATGCGCTCACGTCCTGCACTCAGAACGCGTAGCGGATGCCGACCTGGAAGCCGGTCTCCGCAGTCCCGGGGTCTGGCGTAAGGAACGCCCCTGGACTTAACGCCGCCCCTGCCAGCAGGAACCGCGCCGTATTCGAGTTCGTCAGCCGGGAACCCACCGCGTAAAGATGCGTCGATTTGGACAGGTTGTAGTTGGCGATAACGCCGATCTCCCTTGCGTTGTTGCCCAGCCCGGAGCGGTCGATTGTCACCGCATATCCAAGGCCGATAGTGACCGAACTAGTCACCCGATAGTCGGCCGAAAGTGTGTACGTGTTGTGGTAGTTGCCCGGCGTATTGGTAACCGGGCCCGCCGCAGGATTGCCCTTCCCTGGCGGACTTGTCAGCGCATTCCCGGTCGTCGCCGAGATCACGTCGTTGGTACGAAAGAAGCCGGCATAAAGCTTCCCATAGCCGTAGTCGTAGTTGACGGCTGCGAGCAGTTGTTGAACCGAATTGGTGTTCGACGCGTTGTTTGCCTTGAAATACGCCGCGACCGCGACAAACGGCCCCTGCTTCGTTTGCATGCCGACCTGATACACGGCGTTACCGGTGAACTCCCCCGGAACCCCTCCCATTGCATAGTGGAACTCCATTTGCGTGTGCGCAAAGACCGGAGTGAAATAGGCGAGGTCGTTGTCGACGCGAACTTGCTCCATGATGAAGTTATTAAAGCCGGATCCATAGGTCACCGCGCCGAACGCGTCGGCGTTGCTGAGAAGCGTGAACAACGGGGAATTCTGGCGTCCGACACGGAATTCGCCAAAATCCCCCGATATGCCGAGCCACGCTTGCCGGTCGAAAAACCGGAACGTGTTCTGCTGCTGGCCTGACGTCGGATCGAAGCCGTTTTCCAGAACAAAATTGACGTGATTCCCACCACCGATGTCCTCGGTACCGCGCACCCCAATGCGGCTAACCGACTCCGCATTGTTCCCGAGCAGAGTCAGCGTCGTATGCTTGCCGTTTACCGTCGCCGACTGGTATCCGAGAAAGACATCGTATGACCCGTAGAGCGCCACCGATGATTGCGCGATTGCCAGACGAGGCGCCATCAGAGAAACCAGTACTAATGCATAGCCAAGCAATGCATATTTCTTAAGCAGTTTCATTTGATTTTTGAGGTGTACCGAGATCGTCTGCCGGAAGAGAACGGTCAAACTGTGCGCGAGATCCCGGTGGGCGGAAAAAGGACGAGCGCCGCTCTCTCGCTAGCGAGACCCAGTCGACTTTGGATAAACAACGAGCTTTACCGCATCGCCGCGCGGTAAAAGGAGGGATCGTAGTATTTCATCGGGTCGTTCAGTACCTTGTGGGGCACCGCGTAGCGCGTGCGTAAGGCAAGCACCGTACGGACTCCGGGGATACTCATTCGACCCTCGCGAAAAAATCCGGCATGCGGATCGAGTAGTTCTGCGTAGGTTTTCTCGGCAAGGTCCGGCGAGATACCTGGGACGTTCTTTGTCAGGATACGAATAGCCGCGTCGTGGTTCTTCGGGTCGTACAGCCAGTCGACCGCCTGAGCGTACGCACGAATGAATCCGACCACTTGGGCACGGTGATCGTGCGCCCAGGAACGCCGTGTTGCCGCGACAATTCCTTGATATGGTCCGATCACGTCAGTGGCCGTCGCGATCTGGTTGAACCCCGCATCGCGGGCGAGGATGTTGAACGGCGTCGACAGCAGCGTTCCGGCTTGAGCATGTTGTTCCAGTGCGCTCCAGCGCTGCGTCATGCCACCAGCGGGTTCGACGGTGTAATCGCTCTGGCTCAAGCCCTTGCGTGCCAGCATGTCGTACAGGACGAAAGCAAAACCGGTGGTCCGGGCGTCAACCGACAGGGTCCTTCCCCGCAAATCTGCGTAAGACTTGATTTCCGCCGTCGTGACGAGACTCAAAAAACTACTGTCACTGCCCATCACGGCGACGAAGTCGGGCTGCGGTCCGATCGGCGCTTCGCCTTCGCCCTCGACGTAGGCCACGATGTTGTCGATCGCCGTCATCGCCAGATCAAAACGGCCTTGGGATAGACCTGTCATCTGCGCAACGGAGCCGGGCGTGTCCTGTAACGTCACTTGAATGCCTTGTTGAGCGAACAGGCCGTTGTCCTGCGCGACATAACTAGGCCAGTTAAAGCCCCCGGGGAATACGCTTACGGTTACCTCGATCAGCTTCGGTTCCTGCGCTTCGGCCGAATCAAGCCCCAAGGCCAGCATCACGCCGGCTAGCAACGTGGGTACAGCAATTTTCCTGAGTACACCGCCAATCATTTAAATCCCTTTAGAGATAACGGTTAAAGAGTGTTCCCGGATTGCCTTCGCCGTGGTCAATAGCGCCTGCTCCAGTGACGACGTTCCCGCTGCATGCGCACAGCTAGTCTCGTTAATTTGAGACCCATCTGGCAAACGTTTGCAGAACCCCGTTATTCCGTCTCACGTTCGATCGCTTATTTCACGGCGTTACACGAATGTCGAGCATGACGCTGGCCGTTCGAGTGAGATTGGTTGAAAAAAGTGGATGCCGAAATTCCGTAAAAGGAAGGAACGGAGGTATTGATGAACCGAATCCCGAAGGCTGTCTATACGAAGGAGTGTCGTGAAGAGGCAGTGAAGTTGGCGATGACGGTACTGTCACGTTGCTGGGAAGTTGACCAGGTCTTGGGAAGATTGGAGCGCCGGGTCGAAAGTTTGCATACGCTTGTCGCGAAACCCGACATTTGCGGCTATCGAAGTGCGAATGTCAGTAAAGCGACGGCGAGCGATGAATACCAGGCGTTGCTGAAGCAGCATCACGTGGTTTGCAGCATGAGTCGCAAGGGAAATC
>NZ_JARESU010000198.1:0-11492 GCF_046027075.1 Paraburkholderia sp. RL18-085-BIA-A
GCCAGCGACGCCCCGGTAAGCACCGCACGCGAAACTGGGGGCACCCGTACTAAAAGTCCTGCCCATTGACGCCTGGCGGCTGGTGTTCGGCGCCATTTCAATTTCCGGAGCAACGCCATGAAAGCGAAGGACGGCGATGAAGACAACGACAGCCCGGCGGCGGCCTGTCACCGTTCGGGCGACGTGAGCATCGGTGCGGTGCAGGAGCGCCTGTCGGTCGAAATTGAGCGGACCGAGACAGGCGCGGTACGCGTGCGCAAGGTGAACTACGACGAGATTCAGGAAATCCCAGTAGCGCTGCGCACCGAATCGGTCGAGGTGCAACGCGTCCAGATAAATCGACCCGTAGCAAAGGAATATGGACCGCGACAGGAAGGCCCCACGCTTGTCGTGCCCGTGTTCGAATACGTCCCGGTAACGGAACTCAAACTGATGCTCAAGGAGGAGGTGCGGATTACAAAATCTACAACGAAGGTGGATGCGGTACATCACGCATCGGTTCAAAAGCAGGCCCTGATTGTCGAACGGCGCGACGGTCTGTCGGGCGACTGGGTCGAAGAAAACGGGTAGACCGATGTCAATGCGACGCAGCAAGGCAAAGACTACCGGTAAGCATTCCTATGCATACCTGGACAATCGGCCACCCTTACTTAACATTGGAGATTCGGAAATGGCACATGTAATCGTTGGTATCTTTGACCGCCTCATCGAGGCAAACAACGCAGCCGACCGCCTTGTGGAGGAAGGAATTTCTCGCACAGACATACAGGTACATGAGCGTGACTCAGCAAACGGAGTCCCCGATGCTGCTTCGGACGCGCCGCTCGCGGGCGCTTCCGGTCCGCACGGCGCATCGACGGTAGACGCTCCCCGCGAGGGAGGAGGCGCTCTTGCGCGGATTGAACGCTTCTTCTCGAACCTGTTTGGAAGTGAGGAGCGTCCGGAAGAAATCGGGTACTACCACGAGGCTGTTCGCCGCGGTAGTGTGCTATTGACCGTCGAGGTAGAGGATGTGGCTCAGGCGGATGCGGTCCGCGCAGCGCTCAATGAGTCCGGGGCAGTCGATATGGACGAGCGCGTCGCCCAATGGCGGAGCAGCGGATATCGCGGCTACGACCCGTCGGCGAGGGAATACACAGCGGAAGAGGTCGCAGCGGAGCGCAAGGCCTTTCCCGTGGTTCGCGAGGACCTTGATGTCGGTAAGCGCGAAGTCCAGACCGGTGGCGTGCGTGTCTACTCACGACTCACCACTACACCGGTAAGCGAGACCGTACAATTGCGCGAGGAACATGCTTCCGTTGAGCGTCGCCCGGTCGACCGTCCGGCGACCCCCGCCGACCTGAAGGAAGATTGTGTCGAAGTCCGCGAGACCAGCGAGCAGCCAGTCGTCTCGAAAACTGCGCGAGTGGTGGAGGAGGTCGTCGTGGGCAAGGAAGCGACCGCGCGCACAGAGACCATCAACGACACGGTCCGGGGCACGCAGGTCGAAGTTGAACGGGTCGAAGAGCAAGAGGGCAAGTCACGGGAATCCACCACGCCGGCGAAGCCGGTCTGAAACGGGCCGTCGCGGCCCCGCCGGCCGCTAGGTGGGGCTGCCTGCTGTCGCCGACGCCGGTGCAAACCGTCTGCCGAATTTTGCCTGGACCAGCAGACCGGCCGCGAACCGTTGCGGCCGGAAACCCTTTCGGATTTGGCGGACTGGTCGGTCCGAGGTACGTGTTGGCCAATGTTGCGTTGGCGTGAACACACCACGGTAGACCGGCGGCGGGATTCCAGGCAATCAATGCACAATACGGAACAATCATTGCTGCTCAGGCGTAAGTCAGGAGCGGAAAATGGCAATTGTGCTGCTGGTTGAGGACGACACAAATGTGCTGGCGAGCATGGAGACACTGCTCGTCATGGCAGGACACCGCGTGCAGCGAGCCGAAAACGGAAACGAGGCCTTCCTCGCCGCGTCGGACGATGCTCCCGACATCATTATCTCGGACGTCGTGATGCCGGTCATGGACGGCCTCGCGCTGGTTCGTGCGCTGCGCGCCGCTCCGCTGCTCGCCCATATTCCCGTGATTCTGACGACGGCGGTCAATGTGCCGCAAGGGTTGCCAGTGCAGGCTTTGCTCCGTAAGCCTTTCGTCGCGGCCCACCTGCTGAACCTGATTTACAAACTGGTGGAGAAGCGGTCCTGAGATTATCAGCGGGAAGTGGAGCGTTCGAGAGGATTGCGCAACGCCGGCGGTCTCCAGAGAAAGACAGTTCGACCAGCCGAGGCGGTCACGACAATGAGGGCAACACCCCGGACTGTCACGCCGGCAGCGGCAACGGTGGCGACCGATGACAGGCGCGCGGCTTCCGAAATCACCCATGACGTGGCTTCGCGCGAAACCATCTCAACGCCGCCCGGGGAGACCGTGCGTCCGGTACATAACCGCCCGCGCCCCCGGGAGCAACGCCTCCATGCGCCTGATGAACGTATCTGCCCGCGCCATGGTGCGGCGCAACTGACCACATGCGGCATCGAAATGGAACCGCCGGCGGCGGCGCTTGGTCGCCATGAGTTACAACTGCATGGCCGATTTCCTGCCGACAGGCGCTGGCATATGACTTGCGGCACTGCACGTGCGATACCTCCCCCGGTGTGCGACACACGGAGTTGGCGCGGCGTCCCGAAGCATTTTCTCGGGCCTGCTCCGGAGCGTCTCGCTGCCTGATGGCCCGAAGCGGCGCCAATGTGCCACTGGTCTATTTGAGACCGCCGACGTATCAGGTGATGACGTATGGAGGAACCGCATGCGGCAAGTCATCGTGGCGCTTTTCGGCTCGTATCATGACGCCCATGAGGCGCTTCGCGCCCTGCAGGCATTGGGGTTAAGCCGGGACCATGGACACTTATACCAGGCAGGAAATCGCGCTGCGGCGCCATCTATTCCTGTTGATACTCCAGAGCTGGATTGGCGCGTTCACGAGTCCGCGGAGTATGCAGCGCACGGCGAGCGTGCGGGCGCAGGCGCGAACCGATACAAGCCGGAGACGGGAGATTTGGGCCTCAGCGCCGACACGGCTGGCCCCCCGAGCATCGACGCAACAACGCGTACGCTTCTGGTTATTGAGGATACAAGTGGCTTGCGAGGGGCCGCCGCTTGCGGGGTGCTGTACGACTATGGCGCGGTCGCAGTAAAGGACGCTGCCGGGCACTGGGGCTTCTCACCTCACCGGAGGGGCTGCGGCAGCCAGGAATCGTGATTCGATTCGTGACGGGCAGTTCTGAAATGCTGTGGCGGCAGGCGCACGGGTGAGCGAGCGCGGTGGCTAACCATATTGAAGCATGCAGCCATTGCACAGCCGCACCGTTCATCGGTGATGCGGGCCGCCATGCAACGGCGTGCCCCGCCCCCGAAGTTTGCGCCGGACCTCCTCAACGTTGACGTCCTGGCCGCCTTTAGCGAACCGCCAAGCCAACCTCCGATAAGGCTCCAACAATTCCCACGATGATGTCGACCACGATGCCGAAGCCGCCGTCGACGATGCGACCGGCCAAGGCGCCGACGAGGCCTCCGATAATCAGCAGGAAAATGATTCCATGCGAGACCGGGTCCATGTTTCTTCTGCTATAGAGCTAAATCCACACTAGCGGCGAGCAAGCATTCCGATGATGAGTCCGCCGATGAGTGCCATCGTGACCGCTTTCCACGGAGCCTCATGAACGTAATCGTCGGTCGATTCGGAGACGACACGGTACTTCGTCTTGACCACCTCCTGTGCACCAGCAATCCTGTCCTTCAGGTCGGACAACGTCCGGGCACTGGTTGTTCGGTCTCCGTCGCTGCCGCCGGACTTCGTAGTAGCGCCGCTGCCCTGTTGAGATAAACCGGCGGAACTGCCCGGGTCAGACGCGACGGGCAAGGACCCGGCTGCTGGGGCGGTTGATTGATGCGACTCGGTCATTTGAACCTCCATATCTAGTTTGAATGGTCCAAGGGTTGAGCAAGTGGCGTGCCCCGCAGAGAACGTTGAACGCGAGTGGAGGCCGCACTGAGCGGCGCTCGCGGCAATTGCACATGTGTGCGTTCTTGCAGTTGCCTGCTACCAACCAAGCAGGACACGCAACCGCTCTATGAGCCAGTCCGTTTCGACGACACTCGTCCACCCTTTGCCTTCAATACCCCGGCGCATACGCCGCAGCGTTACGTCGCGCGGATGCTCAGGGTATTTGGCTGCGTCTTTAAGGGTCTTTGCAACCAGCTGCTGCGCCAAGTCTTCACACATGTCCCACCGCTCAAACCTTTCGGCTGCAGTTAAGCCGACGATAAGCCTACCGTCAATCCAGCGCCCAGCGAGTTTTGGCTGCGTGCCTGACAGCAACGCGGGCGTTGGGTCCCGTGGAAAGTCATCGGGTACTCGTGGAGTCGTCGGGTCATTCATTCATGACCTTCTCGGTGAAGGGCGCGGAGGAAGTTCCTCTTTGCCGGCAAGTGCCGTTGCGACGCCTCTGGCAACGAGGTCCCACACGGTGGCCGAAAATCTGGGGTAGTCCTCAAGATGTCCTGTTGCGATTCGCTCCCCCGCTTCGTCAAAGACACGGACTTCATATGACGCCTGCGCTCGGGCGCCGCCGATGTTGACGATTTCGACAGTACCGAGGTGTTTGCGCGTCGCCGCGTCAGGGTCGCCGAACGGCAAAAGTTCTACTGTGACTTGTAGCATGATGGGAAGCTCCATTAATTGAAGGATTATTCGGGCATACGACCCGCGCTTAGTGCTTGCAAAGATGGGCGATGACTTGCTTTGCGACCTCAATAAAGGTCTTGTGCTTGCCAGCCGCCACCGTCTCTGAGTCGAGCGCAGTGCCGGGAGCAGCAACGATGCGGACTCGAATGTACTCACCGTCTACGATGATTTGCACGCAAGCCTCCGGTGTCGGCGCTGCATCCCCAGCTGGTTGTCGCTCAACAAAGAGAGTGAATTCTCGGACGGCGGGATAAGGGCCCAGCGGCCATTGATATCCGTGTACTTGAAGGGCTTCCGAAGCGCGGTCCCATAGTGGCCTTCTCGGGTCCACCTCGACTGCGGCCGTATAGAGCGGCTCAACATCCTCGGGCTCAACTTCATGCTCGCCCTGGTACAGCGTGACAGCAGTGCGCCACCACGCAGCCGCCCAGCCCGTAGCTACGCGTTTCAACGACTTGAAATCTTCGTCGCTCTCAAGCATGTCAAGCGGGCGCCGGTCATCGAGACATCCATCCTGCGACGTGAGAAAATCAAGACGCGAGTCCGCCGGAGCCGGCTGGATGATTCGGCATATCGCTTGCAATCGCTCCTGGTCGAGATTTGGGTCGGTCAGCAGCGCGGGGAAGTATTCGGATTCGTCTACTTCCAGGGCAAAGACACTTCCTTCATCCGCGAGCCGCGCCAACCGCTTCTCGCTCACGCGCATCCGCTTTTTGAAGTCAACAGGCGTCAGCAGCTCACCTTTCGCAATCAGCGCACGCCGACCGACCAGCACCTGCGCCCAAAGTTGCTCTGGCGAGACTTCGCCCGCTTCCAGGTAAGCGTCGCGCACGATGCTTTCGATGCGAACTATCACTTCGTCTGGCAGGTGATGGCAATGTGCACGGTAAGCAGGTGGGAGCTGAAACTCGTTTTCGGCAATTTTGCGCGCCAGCAATGATGCGTCGTTTTGCGGAATGTCGAACTCGGCGCCAATGCGCCCCATCGCGACTTGCCAACCGGTCCTTGCCAAGGGCACAGCCGTTGAAGTCAAGATGACCACGTCTACGGGTAATTGTTCGTCGGTCTCCGGGTCCCAGCCAACCGACGAGCCGGGGCCGGGCGGATAGTAGAACTCGTCCACTCGCCCTCCCTTGGAGCGTTGGCGCTCGCACGTCCAGGCTTCGGTCGGCACTGTAACCTGCACAATCTCATCCGCGTCGCCCGCATCCGCGCCCGGCGCGAGATACAGAACGACGGCGTCCGGGTTGGCTTCTTTCAGGTGTCGCAGCAAATCTCGCACTTTCATAGCTGCCTGCATATCTTGAGGAGACGTCTGATGCAATCCGAAGGGAGCATTGGAGCCCCGCTACTTCGACAGAAAAGCCGCCGTTCGTAGATGAAGAGCTTCCGCGAGGTCGCACGCTTCCTCCGGAGAACATGGTTCTGGGAATAGTGGCTGCATGTTCGAGGTCCATCGAAAAAGCGCGTCGACCTGACGTCGCTCGTTCGGGGACACAGAGAGGGCCCGCAGCAGATGTTCGACGACATCGGCGTCCGGATGGTCCACGCTGTCAACGCTTGCCCCTCGCCTCCCAGCGACTGCACAGCAACAAAAATAGATGGCTTCCCAAGCGCATTTCAGGCGCGTCGCTGATGACAGCTTTCCACGCCTTGCATCACTCAGATAGTCGCGACTGACCGCCATCCGCCTGCTATCACTTTCGGTCATGATTTCACCTCCATCGGGCGCCAGTCCATACCTTCTTACAATCGGACCTAAACGGCTGCCCCACTGGAAGCGAGCAGACCCGCACTAGCTCTCGCTCGCTGTCCATCACTGCAGGCCGCCGTTGACAGCAAGCCACTCCCGAAGTTGTTTGCGTGCTTCTAGCGCGCCGAGAGCCGTCTCTGACTTTGTGTGCAGAAAATGCTGCTCAAAGCCCGGAGGCACGCCCCACGCTTCGTCATCTAGCGCCAGCCACTTTGTGAGGCCACGCTTCTTTGAATGGCGGATGACACACATGGTCTTGCCGGTGCCATCTTTGATTTCGCCGAACCGTGGTGGCGTATGGAGCGTCGTATCAACGACTCTGCGGCGCAATTCGTCGGGTAGCAAGGCGACGGTCTTCTCATCGCCGAGGCTTCTCAGCCACGAGGTGGTAAGAATGATTTGTACCTGCGGCCAAGGTGCGAGAATGTCCACAAGATAGGGTGCGTACTCGAACGGCGGCCGACCTGAATCCAATGTTATGACGCCGTTGTGGTCAACCACGCCGTGTCCCACGTTTAGCACCCCGCCATAGTTGAGGTAGAGCGTCGGTTTGTAGGCAAGCGAGTGTTGCGACTGCTCGTCAGATATTGTCATCTTCTCCTCCGCTTCCGTTGGCGACTCAGTTCCTTTGATACGCCTGATACTCGGAGATTTGAAGGCAAATCGGCGGCGGCGAGCACATAGGCCAATGCGCTGCGCTGTTTTGCTACCAGGCCTCGGTCAGTGCGGGGAATTAGCAGCGCACTATGAATGGCTCGGCAGAAAAGGCGAGAGACATCACGCTTCGATATCGCAGCTTCGCCGCGCCGCGTGAGTACTCTCCGACGCCGCGTCAGCTGCCGTGCTATCAGGCGTGCCAGTTCTTTGGCAACACCGCTAAGAGCGTATCCAATAACGCGGGATGTTTCGTTGCGGACGACTCTCGGTTGTCTCTGCCGCTTCGACACTCTTGGACCGTAAGTCTTGCGTCTATCGGCCACGTTGCTCACCTGACCTTACTGGGCGCTGCCCACACGCTCGGAAGGGCAGCCGAGGAGGCATCGATGTCTACATCAAGCGGGTAGTGGCGTAGCAGCTGAAGCGCGGCTGAGCGCACGAGGCCCCACATGATTTCGTCTTCAGCGTCCGACAGCGTCCTGAGGAATCGGCGCGTCTCGATGACAGCCTTGGTACGCTCACTTGGCATGGTCATGGCAAGCTCCTAGCAGAAATTCCATCATCGCTTCGCACCATCCAAGAAGAATGCCGGTCGGCCACTTGTCATCAAAAGGGGGCACGCGGTCCCTCATGAGCATGCTTCCCCCCGCGCTCTCCTCAGCGTTTGCTCTATTGCGCGGCTTCAGGCCGTGCGTCTAAGTGATATTTGGATGTGACGTCGCCGTCGTACGGACGGCATATGTCACGCACCAAGCCATCAACAAGTACGCAGAGTCGTCAGTCCATCCTCGCGGCCCGAGAAGTCGATAGCGGCGGCCGCGGGCGCTGACAGCCGCCCAGACTTGCCACGCACGCGACGCCTCGCGAAACCTTGGCGAGCCATGTGCAAGTGAAACGTCGCACCTATGACTCGCCGGCTTACCCGTCGCTGGAACCAGGTGCGGGCGTCCTTGAAGTCATTAGACGCGATTCACTCACGACCTCTGGCTCATCGACGAAGATTCAATGACATCAATGCGTTCGCTAACGTGCTCGAGCTCAGCTACCCGTTTCCGCCCTGTGGCATATGGCCCTCCAGCGGCTGCTCGCATAAAGCGCCAGTCGGCGAGCTACATTGCTCATGACAGAGACCCGATGGTGTGGTCCGGCGGCAACATGGTCATGTTTTCCTCGGTGTAGCTTTGAAGGCACGCGTCTCCTCCCAGTCCTGTCTAGTCTCTAGTGGGCCTTCGGGTCGACGCGTGGCCGTGTCCGTAACATCGGCGTAACTGGAGACCCGGTTTCGCACGCGCCAGACGCTCCAGACATAGTCTGCATCCGAGCCTTTACCGGGTGGCCCATCAAGGCGGTAGACGCGACCGGATGAGGTGATTCCGACTCGCCGCTTGGGGTCAAAGGTTACGATGGCGCTGCTGACTCTTCCAGAACTGCGGTCAATTCTGTTGCCGACAAAATGTCGCTGTCCGCGTTCCGTCTCCATGATTCGCCATTCGACAAGCGTTATTTCTGGCTCAATCGAGACGGGCATGCATCGCCAGTAAGCCATATATCACCTCGTGCAGACGTGTAGTGCGGGACCGCACTTGGATTGCAGGCCGCTCACCGTCGTCACAAAAGCACGCCGAACGTCTGCTGATACACTCCGCTTCGCCTGGCCGGCAGGAAAAGCTCGCTGAGATTGATTTCCGTCTATTGTTTACGTATTTTATAGTACATAAAAATCAATCTGGCAACCCGCTCCCCATCGTGATTCGCGTTCTTTCCCCCAAACGGAGGAGTCAATGCCGAACCGCTCGGAGTCAAGAAATGCGCATCCAGTTCGCGTCCGACCTTCACCTTGAACACATCGACCCTTATCACGAACCAAGGATGCCGGTGTTCGCAGGGGGCGAACTGCTTCTGCTCGCTGGTGACATCGACAGAATTCGAAGAGTCTTCTGCCGGTTCTCCGGTTGGCCGTGTCCTGTCTTTTACGTTCGTGGAAATCACGACTCGTACTTCGATGGGTACGAGTCTGGAATCAGCGCCGCCGCCAAGCTTTCATTGACGGGCACGGTCAAGCTACTGGAGCGTTCAGAGATGGTATTAGCAGGCGTGAGGGTGCTGGGGTGTTGCCTCTGGACTGATTTCAGTTTGATGGGATGCGTCGAGGATGCCATGCTTCTCGCTCAATACTTTGGCCCTGATTATCGCTACCTGAGACGTGCCGACGGAAAACTGATAACGCCGGAAGACACGAAGAGAGAACACCATCTCACCGTTGACTGGTTGTCAAGAACGCTCGCTCGGCCTTTCAACGGAAGCACGGTAGTGGTAACGCATCATGCTCCGCACATTCGGTCCCTTCGGAGAAGTCGCGGCCTCAACCGCCTTAGTTCAGGGTTCGCTAGCAACTTGCTTCACCTGACCAAACAGACAGATGTTTGGATACATGGGCATGTGCATCACACGTGTGACTACAGGCTTGGTCGGTGCCGCGTACTCTGCAACCCTGCGGGCACTACGCGTTGTCCGAATCCATTCTTCGACCCGGCCTGGGTGATTGACATCGCTTCAGGCATCAAACGTCGCGGACCTACGGAAACGGCAGCGAGATGAAACCACGTGTTTTGCGTTACACATATCGCAGTGGAACGCAGCGTCTCGCAGACCGCGCGCAAGGACGGTGGCGCGTGCTCGTCAATGGGCCCGGCTTTGCATGCCGAAGCGGGCGACTACACTTGATTTAGAGGGCCGGTTCATGTGTCCAATTCCGATATCCTCACCGCACGCCACCGGTACCGGCCAGATTGAGCAGCTTTCCAGCTTCGCGGTCCGGTATGCGGCAGAAATGCATCTCGCTTTCGTGACCTTCTTCCGCGAGCGAATCGCCACCAGGCTTTACTCGGATTGGTCCGAGCGCGAACGAGTATCACTCGTCTCCAAAGTGGTCATCGACGGTATCACAAAGACTGCGGGGGATTGGGCCGACGCATTGGAGCAAGTTACCGGCGCCAGCAATCTAGCGTTATGTACGATGCTGCCGTTTGCTGGAACCATCGCGAGCCGCCGACTCGTGACAACCAATCGACGCTGGTGTCCGATTTGCCTGCAGGAGTCTGCGGAACAGGGTGACCGAGGCGTTTATGAGCGACTGCTGTGGCGGCTTCAGGAGGTCCACGTTTGCCCCCAGCACCGGGTCGCTTTAGTGGAAGTATGTCCAGCCTGCCAAAAAGGAGGACAAATTCCCTTCTGCGCGACTGCTCGCGTCGGTTGCTGTCGCCATTGCGGCGCATGGATGGGACGTGAGCCGACGTCCGATGTCACAGCGCCCGTTTCCTCGTACGAGATGTTCGTAGCCAATACGTGCGGTGACCTTATGGCCTTGCCATCAAGCCTTGCAGCCGGTGCAAAGGTGCTACCGGGGATGGCAGTCGTCCAAGCGCTCAGAGACGTTTTTTTCGAAGGGAATGGCAGCGCGATGGCTCGGTCACTGGGAGAACTGCCCGGTCAGGTGAACTTCTATGCCAACGGCGAATTCGCCGCGCCCCTGCACTTTTTTCTCCGCGCATCCCATCACACTGGCGCCACCATGGAAGAGATGTTTGTTACTCACTGCTTCACAGACCGGTCGCCGGGACAGGGTCGCGAGCCGTACCAGCTTCGTCGCGCGATGCCAAGGCGCGTTCGAGAACAAGCCGAGATAGAAAGAATGCTGACAGACGCGCTCGCAGAGCATCCCCCGCGGTCGGTTCGGGCAATAGCCATCGACTTGAATATGGAGCCAGTCACACTTTGGCGCCGCTCACCTGACTTGTGCTCCCAAGTGTCGAAGCGCAATTCGGCCCATGTTGCAGCAATCGCCGCGGCCAGTCGCTCAGCTTTTGAAGCTAACGTGCGCGTCGTCTTGGCTGAATTCAAGCGTCGCGGGCGCCATCCCTCCGAACCGGAACTCAGAGGTGCTCTGCAGGACCCGGGTTGCTTCCTGAATGTTTGGAAGCGAAGCGTCATCCGGGCAGAGATGACGAAGATTGAATGGTAGAGGGAGCCCAAGATGCCGTCGTGGAAAGCGAAAAACATCGAATTGCAACCAACGACAACGCTTCTCGACTGGCGCGTTATGGAGACGGAGCGTAACGAACGCCACTTCGTCGGTATATCATCGCAATCAAAGCATCCGCAGGTTAGCGCTGTCATCGAGTTGTATGATATCCAGCGACGTGTCGGCGTCACCCACTTCGGCCAAGTCTACGAGTTATTGGGTCGCCCCCGTTTGAACCTCGAGGTTGACTACGCATGGGGCAAATGGCGTGTCGCCAAACGCATCTCTTCCTTCGCTGATGTCCCCCGGCGTCAGACTACTTGTCGTGTTATC